>NZ_JBSGJR010000024.1:0-31345 GCF_053605645.1 Micromonospora sp. NPDC003776 | reverse complement strand
CGCGGAGACGTCGCTGACCCCGGCCCAGGGCGCCGAGGAACTGGGCGACGCGCTCGCCCCGCCCGGGTCGGTGGCGTCCGGGGTGAGGTTCGTCGGGGTGCCCTCGGACAGGAAGCCGAGTCCCCGGGTGTACCGGTGCGCGGCGAGCGCGTCGCCCAGTTCCTCGGCGCCCTGGGCCGGGGTCAGCGACGTCTCCGCGCCGACCACGACCAGCCGGGCGATGTGGTCCGGCGGCGGGTCGGGCAGCCGCAGCTTGAGCGCCATGCCGTTGGCCAGCGCCTGGTTGAAGTCGACCAGCCAGGCCATGCCCGGTGTCCGGGTCGGGTCACTGCCGGCCGCGTTCAGGTCCGGGCCGATCGGCAGCTCGAACGGGATCGGCTGGCCGTACTGCTGGGCGATGACGTGGCCCGCGTCGTCGTACGCGAACGCGTAGAGCCGGCGGGGCAGCAGTCGGCTGCGGGCGGCTCGCGGCCACGGCGTGTCGCGCGGGACGACCGTGCCGGTCCGGGTGGCGCGGACGATCCACTCGGCGCGGGGCGCGCCGAAGCGCGTGGTCAGGTCCAGCCAGATCTCGTCGCGGGCGGCGCCGGCGGCGTCGCGGTACCGGCGTCCGAGGTCGGCCTCCTCGGCGGTGAGCCGCTCGTCGTGGCTGTCCACGTGCACGGTGTCCGGTAGGGCACGTACCCACAGTTCCCGGCCGCTGGCCATGAACCGGGTCTGGATGCCGAGCGGCAGCAGCGCCACTGGCGCGGCGGAGAGCCGGGGGGTGTCCTCCAGGGTGACGGCCTGGGGGGCGCTGGTGCCCTGGCGGTTGCGTACCCGTACCTGCTTGGCGCCCGCTGCTCCGGTGCCGGTCGGGAAGGTGAAGCGGATCTGGCCGTCGGCCCAGGACAGCACCTGCGCGGTGACGGTCGTGCCGGTGTCGGTCGTGACGAGCACGGCCGACTGGTTGTCGGTGGCGGCACCGAACCCGACCCCGGTGGCCTGCAACGTGTCCCCGGGTAGCGCGTGCGCGGCCGTTCCGGGCCGCGACGGCATGGTGATCTGGGCGAGGGTGGGCGCGGTCACGGGGTGGCCTCCGGCAGCACGGTACGGGCGTGGATCGCGACCCGCATCGGCCGCTGGTAGGTGATCGCGGCCATCTGGGCGGCGTCGGCGCCCCAGGTGGCCGTCGGCTGGGCGCGTCCGGACAGGACCGGCAGGGTGACGGGATGGGCGCCGGCGAGCGGGCCGGCGACGCCGGCGTAGCGCAGCTTGGTCAGGTCCGTACCGGCCGGGACGAGGTCCGACCAGTCCAGGTCCGACCAGCTGCCCAGGGTGCCGGGCGACGTCGTATCGGCCGGTTCGTCGAGCCCGAACCGCGGCGCGGTGGGCTGCTCCTGGACGACGAAGAACCAGCCGAGGTCGCCGCCCGTGCCGCGCGCGGCGTCGAGGGTGAGATCGAAGCCGAGGTAGCTGACGTCCGGGTCGATGGTGCCGCGGAACTTCGGGTACAGCTCCTGGGTTCCGACGGTCGGCACGGGCGCGCCGTCCGGCCCGAGCACCGGCGAGCCGTTCGCGTCCCGGGTGGGCACCGCCTTGGCCGCGTAGACGGCGGTGTGCGGGTAACGCAGCAGCAGCCGTCCCCGGATGACCAGGATCAGCATGTCCGGTCCGCCGGTGTCGGGCGCGTTGCCGCCCAGTCCGGCGGCCCAGTCGGCGATCGGCGGCAGCTGGGGTGTCGTGCTCCGGCCGGGGTTGCCGCCGTCGTCCCAGAACCGGTCGGCGAATGTCGCACCCGGATCGGTGGGCAGGCCGCGCCACAGCAGTTCCCGGCTGAGTTCGTGGTTGAGGCCGGCCAGGTACGCCTCGATGAACCGGGTGTTGCCGACGAGCACGCCGACGCTGTCGCCGGCGATCCGTTCGATGCCGGGCAGCATCATCTGGGTGTCCACCGAGGCGAGCGGGCCACTCATCGGCTGCGGGAAGCGGGGCGTGAACGACCGTGGCCGCAGCGGGTCGGCGCTCGGGTGCGCGGGGGCGTCCGGCACCAGGGTGAGCACGGTGCGGGGCACGACGGTGTCCGGCTCCAGCGCGCCGCCGGGGCTCACCAGCGCGTCGGCGACCGGCGCGAGATCCAGCTCGGACTGCGCCGGCGCCAGCGCGGCGACGGTGGTCGCCACGGTCGCGGGCAGGTGGCCGAGCAGGAACTCGGTGGCCGCCTGGAAGCGGTTGTTGATGCCGCGTAACCGGTCGGCGCGCCGGCCGATCTCGTCGATCACCCAGTCCACCGGCAGCAGCGTGGGTTCGGCGGACCGACTCTCCCCGCCCCGCGGGTTCGGGATCGCCGCCATCGCGACGACGGGCGGGTCCGCGACGGCGACGTGCGCGGCCGAGCCGAGCGGCGTGGCGGGTGGCGGCGCCGGTGTGCTGGCCCCGCCGTCCGGGGGGCCGGGCGGGGCCGGGTGGTACGGGTCGCCGCCGACGTAGAAGCCGCCCTCGCCGGGCTGGTCGGCTGCGATCTTGTGCCAGCCGGCCGCGTTCCCGACGTTGTCGCGCAGGTCGCGCATCTTCGGCTTGTTCTGCCCCGGCGGGGCGACCCGGTCCCCGACCTCGTCGAAGTCGGCGCCGCCGCGCGCCGGGTGTACCGGCACCTTGACGGTGCCCTTCGCCAGGCCCTTGGCCAGCGCCGAGGTGGCCTCCTGCGCCGGGCCGGGCAGCCGACGGGCGAGCGGGCCGACCGGCCGTACCGCGCGGCGGAACGGCGCGGACAGTGCCGCCTGCGGGAAGACGCTGTCGTGCACGCTCCTGCGCAGGGTGTGGCCGACGCCGTGCGTCCCGTCCCGGCCGACCCGGACCCGGCTGTGTACCGGCTCGGTGACCCGTACGGCGGTGTCCGGCGGCAGCCCGTCGAGGTGCTTGTCGCGGGTGGCCGACGCCACCGAGCGGGCCAGTTGCGCCTGGCGGAGCAGCGCGTTGGCCTTCTCCAGTTCGCCGGCCTGCTCCCAGGCCGAGGCCATCAGCTGCTCCTGGTTCTCCTGCACCACGCGGACGCCGAGCGCGGCGGCCGCCCGCCAGCCGGGATCGAGGTTCAGGTCGCGGAGCCACGGCCGGCCGGCACCCGGCTCGGGCAGGTCGTCCCCGGTGCCGGCCTGGAACGCGCCGTAGATCGGCGGGCGCAGCACGGTGACGTCGACCCCGGGCGGCACCTCGATGAGGTCCTCCAGCCGCTGGGCGAAGCCCGCCTGGACACCGGCCGGCCACTGTCGGTCGGGCAACGCCGGCGAGGTGAGCGCGCCCTCGAACGGCAGCACGGTCGGCGCCGCCAGGTACAGGTCGGCGAAGTCGGGGCCGGCGGTGGAAATGTCCACCGGCAGGGCGCCCACGTCCGGGCCGACCGGGTGCGGCCGCAGCTTGCGGACCAGCGTCTCGAAGTCGCCGACCTCGGCGGTGGCGAACTCCCAGTGGTCGTACACCGGCAGCTCGAACTTCCCGGTCAGCGTCCCCCAGCCGCCGGGGGGCGGCCAGGCCAGGTCGGCGCCGGCATCCACCTTCTGGCCGAGGCCCGCCTGGACGCCGGCCCGGTAGGCCGGTACCAGGCAGGCCAGGTAGGCGGTCCGCGGCCGCAGCCGGCGCGGGGACAGCAGCCGGGACAGCGTCAGCTCGGGTGAGCGGCCGTCGAGCGCGTCGGTCGGCGGAACGGAGGTGCCAGCGATCTGCCCGTGCGCCCACGCCCACGATTCGCTCAGGTCCGGCAGTTCGTCGCCGGCGTCCGCTGGGGCCAGCCGCAGGAACGGCAGCGGGCGCAGCGGGTCGACCGCGATCTCGGCGACGTCGCGGCGCACCACGACCAGGGTCAGCCAGGGCCGGATCCGCTCGCCGCTGGGTTCCGGGCTGAGCAGCCACGGCAGTTCCGGCGTGTCGAACTCGACCAGCGGGAAGTAGTTCGGTTCGAAGTCGGCGGTACCGGGGCGCGGCTCGCGCCGGATGATCTGGTTGGCGTCCAGCCCGACCACGTCGCCCGGCCCGTACAGCCGCAGCGTGCGGGTCACATCCTCGGTGTCCGACTCTCCCTTGCGCACAGTCATCGTGACCGGCAGCCGGACCGTCCCGTCGCCGCCGACCGGCCCGCCGGCCGGTATCGCCGCCGCCAGGCCCTGCCGTGACCAGGCCAGGAAGCGGTAGCTGCCCGCGATCTCCGTCATACCAGCTCCAGTTCCTCGGCCCGTACGATCTGCAGGTCACCCCGGTCGGGGTGCCGGCGCAGCAGTTCGGCGGCGGCGGTGTAGCTGCCGTCCGACCCGTCCTGCGGCACTGGGGTGAGGGTGTCGCGGTCGACCACGACGTAGGTCGGTTCGCCGACGGTCGGCCCGGGGCTCGGGGGCGCGAACCGGGCGGTGCCCTGCTCGCGGCTGGGTGCGGTGGCCGCCGGACCGTGCTGGGCCAGCGCCGCGACGACGTCGCCGCCCGGGGTGTACCGGTCGTCGAGCCGTTGCGCTGCCGGCTGCGCCACGTCGAGGATCACCGACTGCTCGTAGTCCAGCGGGGTCTCCTGCACGTACCCGACGATGATCGCCGTGCTCGGCGCGAGGTGGACGCCGGAGACCATCCGCTCGTACGCCGGGCTGGCCAGCTTCTCCGCGTCGCTCATCTGCCGGAACTGCGACGGCGCGAAGTACTGCGTGGCCGCGCCGGTCACCGACAGTCCGGTCACCGAGGCAACGGCGAACCGGTCGTAGTCCTTCGGCGGCACCGAGCCGAACAGGCCGAGGATGCGCTCCAGCGGTACCAGCGACTGCGACACGGTCAGGGCGCCCAGGGGGTGCGCGGTGAGCTCGCCGTCGCCCGCACCGTCGCGCGGTACCACCAGCCGCCCGCCCTGCGGTGGCAGGTGGGCGCTCCAGTTCGCCTCCGCGGTGAGGCTGTCCCGCAGGACCGGCCAGACGTCCGTGCGTTCGATCGCCGGCACGTCCTCGGCCCGGCCGAACTGGGCGCGGAACGGCAGGGTGATGCTGAAGAAGAAGATGCTGAAGCTGGCCTCGCCCCAGAGCACCCAGGGCGCCGGGCCGGTGAGGTGGACGTGGATGTCCAACCCCATCAGGGTGCTGCCGCCGGACTTGAGCGCCAGGTGGGCGTAGATCTCGGCGAGCAGCCGGAACGGCGAGAACTGGATGAGCGTGTCGAAGCCGAGGCCGCCCTCCAGTGCGAACGGCCCGAGCCCGACGTACAGCTCCAGCCGCGCGCCCACCTGGACGGTGTTGGAGGTCAGGGCGAGGTACGTCTCCATCCGCAGCCGCGGATTGTCGCCGGTGGAGAGCGCCAGGGTCAGGCGGCGCAGCGCCGGGAAACCGGGCGGCGGCGTGAACGCCGGGTGGAAGCCGCCCAGGGCCATGGCGAAGTCGGGGTTCGCGCCCCAGTTCGCGCGGGCGGCCATGTCGCCGGTGAGCGCGAACGGGCCGACCCTCGAGTCGTACAGGCTGGCGTCCACCGACAGTTCGCTGCGGTCGAAGTCGACCACGCCGACCACGTCGAGGTTGATGTTCACGATCGCGTGGTCGGGGTCGGGCAGCGCGGCGCGGATCCGGCCGAGCAGGATCAGCCGTAGTGGCGCCGGCAGTTCCAGGATGAGCGCGATCTCGATGGTGACCAGCGTGACCGGTGCACCCCAGCCGATCTTCGCCATCGGCCCGAACACGTACTGGTTGACCGCGGGCGGAAAGACGGACTGCAGGGTGCTGATGATCTGGGGGGCTCGGGGGGTCGGGTCGTCCGGGGAGAACAGGATCGCGTCCAGGGTGCGGTTGCGCACGCCGGCCCGCAGGACGTCCACCGCGACGGTCCGGTTGATGGCGAGCAGGCCGCCGACGCCGTTGAGGGTGAACCCGAAGCCCAGCTGGATCGGGGTGAATCCGGACGCCTGCACGATGACCAGCAGCGACATCCCGCGCGACCCGTCGGGCAGGTGCGTGGTGAGCAGCCCGATCGCGTTCAGGGTGAGCTTTTCGAACTCCAGGTGCAGGCCGCCGGCGTACTGGCCGGTCGCCGGGTCGGCGAGCAGGAAGCCGCCACCGGTGACGACGGGCGCGTCGACCGACAGCCCGATCCCGGTCGGCGCGAGCAGCTCCAGCCGTACGTCCAGCGGACCGAACGCGCCACCCTGGTCGGCGCGGGTCAGGGCCGCGCGCAGGCCGAGGCCGGCGGCGACCGCCGTGACCGGCCCCAGCCGCAGGGTGAGGTCGGAGGTGAGGCGCAGCTCGACGCCAGTGGACGCGCCGGCCGCCAGCGCGATCCGTACCTGGTTGATGGTGAGCGGGCCGAGGGTGTAGCCGACGGGGAAGGTCTTGTCCAGGCCGACCGAGCCGAGGAAGGTCAGTCCGGTCTTCGGCGACCAGGACAACCCCACATCCAGGTCCATCTGGACCGGCTGCGCGGGTAGTACGGCGCCGAGGAAGCCGTCCTTGCCGGCTTCGATGAGCAGGCGCGCCCCGACCAGCCGCAGGGTCAGCGAGCCGTCGGGGCCGGACGCGTCGATGTGCGCCTTCGCCTGGACCGCGAACTGGTCGATCTCGAGCCGGATCGCCCCCGGGTCGCCGAACCGCAGCGCCGGATGGCCGGGGGTCGGCCGGCCGTAGGTCACCTCCAGCGCCGCGCCGGCGGCGGCCGGCTGGTCGGGCGGGTCGAACCGGGCCCCGTCCTGGCCGATCACCAGCGGGGCCGTGGCGCCTGTCACCGTCCAGTCGATCGCCCATTGCCCCAGGTCCAGGTGGCCGCCGGCGCCCCCGTCGGGGCGCAGCACCGCGACGAGCGGTCCGGTCCCGCCGGGTCCGGTGTCCCGGGTCAGGCCCAACGCGAGGCGCAGCCAGACCGCGGCCTCACCCTCCGGATCGATGTCCGCGGTCCACGCGACGTGCAGCAGGTGTGCCGCGACCCGCTTCTGCTCCGCGGAGAGCACGCTGTCCTGCGCGGCGCCCGGCGTGCCGTACGACGCGAGCAGGCCGAGTTGACGCAGCCAGTCAGCAAGCACCGGTCCGAGCAGGTCGGCGATGTCGTCCGGCACGCCGGGCGCGCCGGTCGGGCCGAACACCCGGGTACGCACCGTTGCGACCGGATCGCGCAGCAGGTCGCCGAGCGGGGTGATGTCGTAGTAGGGGCGGGCGCGGCCGTCGCGGGCGACCCGGCCGTTGACCGTGACCGGATGGGCCGGGGTGACGGTGCTGCGCACGCCGATCAGATCCAGCACGGTGCGCAGCCGGGGCAGTCGTGCCGCGAGATGGGCGTCGAGCAGGAAGTTGACCAGGTCGTTGACGAGCAGCAGGTACGGGTCGTCGTCGGCCGACGGCGGGCTGCTCAACCCGCCCGTCGAAGCGGGACCGTGCCAGCCGTGCACGAGGTCGACGATGGCGGTGACCGCGGCCGCGGCGTCGAGCAGGCAGGTCACCGCCTGCTCCAGGTCGGTGATGCCGGTGGCGAGCAGGCCACGGATGTCGGTGACGGTGTGCTGGGCGACCTGGAGCGCCTGGGCCAGGGTCGCGGGGTCCGCGCCGGCGAGCGCCGAGATGTCCCAGCCGACCGCCGTGAGCAGCCGGGCCTGGGCGTCCAGGTTGGCGGCCGCGTCGGCCAGCGGATCCAGCAGGCTCACCGCCTGAGCGACGACGGTGGTGTGCAGCGGCTCGCTCACCTGGCCTCCCCCTGGAAAGTCCGACCCCGGCCTGGGACGCGGTACATCCGATCATCTGGGGGCGTGGATCACATGGACCGAACGGCTAGGTCATCTGTCAGATCCTTGATGGACGGCAAGTTTTCCCGTCCGTACGGTCCGGGCATGCCAACCGCCGTCGCCGATGTGTCGACTGTTCTGTCCACGCTGCCCGCGGTGGCGCCGAAGCCCCGCGCCTTGTGGCCGTACGGCCCGGAACTGATGGCCGGCGAGCGGAAGAACTCCAGCCCGTACCTGGACCAGTACGCGGACTGGGTGGCGCAGGTGGAAGCGAGCGTCGCCAACTCCGGCGAGGCCGCGCAACGGCTGCGGATGCTGTACTACGGCGCGGCGACCGGCAACTCGGCGTTCGACATGCTGCTCACCGCCGGGGCGTGGCAGGACGCGCCGCTGACCACGAAGCAGGCGAGCCAGGCCGCGCTGACCGGACTGGCGGCCACCGGCATGTTGACCACGAGTGACAACGGAACCGAGTACGCCCGGCCACCGGTCGACGTCAGTCACGTCTGGGTGCTGCTCGATCAGGGCTTCAACGGCCTGGGCACGGTCGGCGGTGCGGTCAATGTCCGCACGGACGTCGCCGGCGCGTTGAGCTGGACCGGTGACCTCGCGTCCTGGTGGAGCTCGTACAACGATGCGAAGATCAAAGCCCGCACCGCCGCGAAGAAGGCCGGCCAGACGTGGAGCGAGCCGACCGATGCGTCCGGCCTCGCCACTCCGCTCGGCTGGTTGACCGCGGCGACGGCCTCACGCTGCGCCTTGGACGACCTGTTCGGCGACATGGACGCCGAGATCCTCAAGCAGGAGATCGGGTCGCTCGCCGTCACCCCGACCCGGAAGACGCCGCTGGCCGACCTGCTGCGGAGCTACTACGGTCCGGAGCCGCCGCAGGTCGGCAATGCGATGGTGCATTCGGTGAACCGTTTCCACCTGTTCATCCACCGCGCCACACCGGCGATCCCGCACACCATCGACAGCAGCGGCGTGGTCACCATCGACCCGGCCGCGGTGCGGGCCGCCGTCCGCACCCAACTCGAGAAGACCGCCTTCGACCTGCTGACGCTGGGTCGCTTCAAGACGAGTAAATGGCTGTACCTCGCCGAGGCCGCGCTCAGCCCGCTCGGTGCCGGCATCGATCTCCTGGGTTCGGTGCGCGCCGACCTCACCAGCCCGTGGGGGGCGGCGATGCTCGACGAGATCGCCAAGCGCTTCACCGACTTCCTGGTGGCGGGACTGGCCGGCTACGGCTGGACGACGGGCGGCTGGCCGCAGTGGAGCACGGACGCGTCGCTGCCCCGGCGCCGGCAGTGGCCACTGCTGCGGTACGGCAACTTCACGCTCCGGCTCGGCGACAGCGACTCGGCCCGCCGGTACGGCGGGCAGGCCACGGCGGTCGCCACACCCCAGACCTACGTGCGCAACCTGCAGGAGGACCTCGTCGCCCTCGGCTTCGCGGTCGTCGGCACCCCGGACGGCGAGTTCGGCGGCCGCACCGCGATCGCGCTGCGGGAACTGCAGATCGAGGCACAGGCTGACACCGTCTACCAGCTACAGGCCGCGCCCGCGCAGGGCACCGCCGTGGTGGCGACGGCGTACCGCTACCGGGGCCGGGTCCACGGCATGGCCGACTGGGACACCGCCGAGGTGATCGCCCAGTGGATCAACCCGGACCGGGCCGTACGCAACATCTGCCCGCTCACCGTCGCCGGGTACCCGATCAGCACGCCACCCCCGGCCGCACCGGATCCGTCCTACACCGATCTATGGCTGTACAACGACATGAAGGCCTTCGACCGCCGGGTGTACTCCACCGACCAGCTCGGCCGGTTCGCCATCCCGCCGTCGCGGCAGTTCGCCGGTGCGGTGAACAGCATGGCGATCGGTGCGTACAGCGCCGCCGGCTCCAACGGCCCCATCCTCGACCAGAACCAGTACTGGCAGCCGGAGTGCCAGGTGACCATGGACAGCCTGCTCCCGCCGGAACTGATTCCACCGGCACCGGTCGACCGGAGCAAGGCGCCGGTCAGCTCCACGTACCGGGTCATCCGGGCGGTCGCGAGCCAGGAGTGCATCGGGAACTTCGACGTGTACAACGCCTGGGACGCCGGCATCATCTCCTTCGGCCTGTACCACTGGGCGCTGCTCAGCTCGGGCACCGGTGAGCTCGCCGCCGTCTACGCCTACTACCGCGACCAGTACCCCGACTCGTACGAACGCGATTTCGGCCGATACGGCATCTACCCGGCCGTACCCTGGGACGCGACCGTGTGGAGCGGCCAGGGCGGGGCGGCCCAGTCGAAGTACGTCGGGCAACTGGGCATGTACGGGCTGCGGGACAAGAATGGGCAGGTCCACGCCGCCGATCTGCTGCCGCTGGCCAAGAGCACCGACGCATACATGATCGACTACATGCGTAGCTGGCATGTCCTGCACCGGCTGGTCGTCGCGCTGCGCGGCAGTGACGACCTGCACCGCGCGATGTGGAAGCTCGCCCTGCGCCGCCTACGCGACCTGCTGGCGCGGTCGTGGGACAGTCGAAGCACCCCGAACCCGGGCCCCCGGGTTCCCAACGGCTCCGGTGGGCTCCGGGTGGCGACCTTCGGCGAAGTGTTGACCAGCGAACGGGCGGTCGCCGCACTGCTGCGACACCACGTCAACCGGCCGGATCACGTCATCAACGCCAACGGCGCCATCAGCGACGCCCTGAGCGCGTACCAGACCGCGTTCGGCACGGGCAACGTGAACATGGCGACCGAGAACACCACGGCCAAGCAGGAGGCCTTCGTCACCGAGTTGATCGCGCTGGCCAACGGCGAGGACCCCGTCTACGGCAAGACGGTGCAGCGCGCCGCCGACTACAAGGACGCGGAGGCGGGCAAGGTCGTCGCCGACGTCAACTCGTTCCAGCTGATCGCCGGCTGAACCAGCCGGGCAGGTTCGAGGTTCGCGAACTCGCACCCGCACGGCGTGGCACCGATCGAGGGCCGCGGGCGGCCGAGCCGGCGAACCGTACCCGACCGCCCGCGTTCTGATCGCCGGCGAATCTACCGGTCCAGCGACTCGATCCAGATGTTGCGGTACTGGACCGGGTTGCCGTGATCCTGCAGCCGGATGGCACCCGTCGCCGGGCCTTCGGGCCGGCTGCTGCCGGTCGGGCCGAGGATCTCGACGTCGTCCTGCACCTTCACGCCGTTCCAGACGACCGTGACGCGCGGGTTCTCGACCTTCTTGCCGGCCGCGTCGTAGCGGGCCTGCCGGTAGACGATGTCGTACGTCTGCCAGGTCTCGGGCGGCAGCGCCGCGTTCACGTCGGGGGCCTTCTGGTTGTAGATGGCCGCGGCGTCGTTCTTCTGGGGCGGGTCGATGCCGAACGAGTCCAGAATCTGGATCTCGTAGCGATCCTGCAGGAACACCCCGCTGTTGGCGCGCGCCTGGCCGGTCACGTCCGGCGGGTACAGCGGCAGGTTGAACTCGAGGTGCAGGCGGAAGTCCCCGAAGGCCTGCAATGTGCGCAGGTCGCCGTTGCGCACCGTCATGGCGCCGTCGGCGACAGTCCAGATCGGTTCCCGCCCGTCGGTGTGTTGCCATTCGGTGAGCTCGCGTCCGTTGAACAGCGTGATGCGCTTGCCGTGCGGCCGTACGGCGAGCACGTCGAGATTCACGTGTCCGGAGTCCGCGGCCTCCTTGCGGTACTCGACCACGTTGCGCCCCTTGTTGAGCGGCACGGTGGTGGTGACCGTGCCCCAGTCCTCCCAGGTCACGGTCGAGGGGAAGATCGTCTGCTCGACGCGGTCGCCGTTGACGTACAAGCTCAGCTGTTTCTGCCCGGAGTAGGGGTTCGGGCCGTTGCTGTAGCGCATCGCCAGGTCGTAGCTGCCGCTCTCGCCGACGTCGACGGAGATCCTGGTCGACGAGCCGTTCTCGGTGAACCCGGCGGCGAAGCCCGCGCCGGAGTAGGCGGCGTGGTCGGTGGCCATACCGACCGCGACCGTCCGGCCCTCTTCGGCCTCGAAGAACGTCTGCGGTTGCACCACGCGGCCCGGGATCTCGTTGAGCGTGTACCAGGCCTCAGTGTTCCACAGCTCCTCGCCGTCGGCGGAGGAGAACGGACGCGGGGAGCGCACGTGCACCACGCGGTTCTCCTTCAGGCCCGGGATCTGCAGCTTGACCGTGCGGCCGTCGGCCGACAGCTCGGCCTTGGCCACCTTGAGCGTCTCCAGCTCGAGCTTCGGACCGCCGTACTGGCTCGTGGCGCCGTAGCGCCACTGCTCCACCTGGTACGCGTCGGCCAGCTGCTGCGCGGTCTCGGCGGACAGCGGCTTGGTGTACTCCAGCTCGAATCCGACATGCGACGCGCGCATCTGCTTGACCTCGAAGACCGAGGTGCCGTTGGGCGTCAGCTTCTGCAGGCCGTAGGTGAGCTTGCCCTCCTGGCCCCAGTTACCGCCGGCGCCCAGGCCGCCGACGTAGAGCGCGCCGTCGGGGCCGAGGGCCACCTCGTTGATACCGGACTCCAGGCCCTGCGTGTGCCGGAACACGGCGCCCTGGTACTGCCCCTCGATCTCTTCGAGGAAGACCCGCTGGAGGCCGCCGTAGGTCACGTCCCCGACGACCAGCTGCCCCGCGTACGGCCCCTGCTTCAGCAGCACCGGGGTGGAGGGTGAGTTGGCGATCTCGTTCTGCGGCAGCCAGACGATGGGTCGGGTCACCGCCTTGTCGTCGTACGGGCCCGACGGCGTGGTGTAGTGGTTGTAGAACGCGCCTGGCTTGATCTGGACCAGCTTGTTCGCGGGCAACCAGCCCCCCTGGTTGTCGGTGACGAGGACCTCGCCGCGTGGTCCCCAGCCGATGCCGTTGGGGGTGCGCAGCCCGCCCGCGACGTACGTGATCTCGCCGGTCGCGGCGTTCACCTTGATCGACGTACCGCGGTTGCGCGCCGGCTGGGGCACCGTGGTGGCGCCACCGAGGTTGATGGCGACCGACAGGTTGAGATAGAAGTACCCGTCGCGGTAGAGCAGGCCGAACGCGAACTCGTGGAAGTTGCCGCCCCACGGCCAGGTGGCCACCGTCCGGTAGTCGTCCGCGACGCCGTCGCTGTCGGTGTCGCGCAGGGCGGTCAGCTCGTGCTTCTGGCTGACGTAGACGGTGCCGTCGACCACCGCCACGCCCTGCGGCTCGCGCAGCCCCTGGGCGAACCGGCGGTAGGTGACCTGTTCGGGGCCGGTCTTCCCGGTGACGCCCTCGACCAGGTAGACCTCGCCGGTCGCGTTGTCGGTGCCGCCCCAGGTCGAGATCACCAGGTCGCCGTCGGGCATGAAGGCCATGCCGGTAACCTGCGGCTTGAAGCCCTCGGGGCGCAGGTCGGTGAGGGTGTAGCCGGGGTGCACCCGATCCAGGGGCAGGCCGTCTCCCGCCGAGTCGGTCGCACCCTCGCAGTACTTCCATCCCGGGGCGGTAACGCGTACGACGTCGGCCTCGGTGCTCAACGCGGAGGTCGGCACCAGCTCGAATCCGCTCGCGCCCGGGGGACGCCACTCCAGCCGCAACACCTGGCCGCCGCCGTTCTCGAAGAACTCGACGAACAACGGGTGCAGGCCGGCGGTCAGGGTGAGCGACCCTTCCTTGGCGGTTTCGCCGTGCAGGCCGTCGTGGTCGACGACGAGCTTGTCGTCGATTGTCAGGCGTGACCCGTCGTCGCTGGTGAGGCGGAACGTGTATTCCCCGTCGGTGGGCACGCTCAGATTGGCGAGGGCGTGGCTGATGAACCGGTCGGAGAGGCCGAAGTCGTCGGTGCTGGTCCAGTTGATCTGCGGCATGAGCTTGTCGACGTTCGGGGTCTGTGCGGGCTTGAGGGTGCACAGCGCCGACAGTGGTACGCCCATGTCGTACGAGCGCAGGGTGACGCCGGGCTCCTGGGGCGGGCGGTCGGCGTTGGCCGGTGCCGCCGCGGACGGGGTGACGGGGACGGCAGCGAGCAGGGTCGCCAAAGCGGCACCTGCGGCCGCGAGCGCGGCTCTCCGGCGTCGGCGCCGGCCGTTCGGTGCGGTCATGGTTCCTCCTGGTGCGAGTGGTGGGGGGCCGGCCGGGAGGATCGGTGGGACTCGCCTCCCTTGGACCGACGTCTTCGATCTCGCAGCACAAAAGATCGATGCGCAACACGCTAATGTTTAGATCGATGTGATTCAACTTTTGAATTTCTGAATGAAAGTGGGTCCCGTCGAGAGTGGGCGCCGGACCGTCGAGAGGTCAGGGCTTGTCGATCAGCTCGGCCAGCGCGGCGTCTCCCTGCGCCATGATCGGGGCGCCCGGATAGTCGACCGACATGATCCGGTGGCAGCCGTCGAGCTCGACGTACGTCTGCGGCTCGCCGCCGGTCACGGCCCACAGCAGCGCGAATCGGCTGGCATGTTCGCCGCAGGGCGCCATCGGTCCGGCCGCCGTGAGGGCGCGCTCGATCGCCTTTGACCAACCCGCCCGATCACCTGCCCGGGCAGCAGAGCCGGGTCCGACCAACGCCCGGCGGAGCACCCGCCGGCGGTCTACGTTGAAGGCCGCAAGGGCGTCACATCAGGCTGAGGTGATCGCCGCGAGGCTCAGGTAGCGGCTGAGCCGGGCGGCGGCATCGAGCATGGCGACGCCGCGCGTGGTGAGCCGCCGCTGCCAGTCATCCAGGGCGCGGGAGAGCGCCTGTGTGCCGCCGGCCGTCCGGACCTGCTGGACCACCGTCGCTATCTGGTCCAGCGGATATCCTCCGCGCCGCAGCAGGTGGGCCAGTTCGGCGTCGCGGGTGTCACTCGCTGAGAAAACCCGGTGGCCGGTGGCCGGATCGCGCGCGGGGGCGAGGATGCCGACGCTCTCCCAGGTGCGCAAAGTCGCCGGGGTGACCCGGAGCCGGCGCGCGAGTTCGCCGATGCTCAACACGCCCGTGCCCGACGTGTCGTCCGGTTGGGCGGGCAGGTCCCCCATCGCTTCTCGTACCGCGTTGAGCGTGTCCCGGTCGCGTAGCAACTGGCCGTGAGCGCGGTCGATGACGATCAGCGCGTCGTCGAGCGCGTCGTCGTGCAGCGCGTTCATGATCTGGCCGGCGGCGGCGTGGCCGCATGCCGCGACGAGCGCCAGATAGGCCCGCAGCGCGACCGCGTGCACCTCGGTGTAGACCCGGTAACCGCTGCGGGTGCGCTCAGCGGGCGGGATGAAGCCGTCCCGCTCGTAGTTGCGGACCGCTTGAGTCGAGAGTCCGTGCTCGCGCGCGAGGTCGGATGGTCGCACGGTTTGAGACTTTAGCGCGCATCCGAGCAGGCCCTCTCATCCAAAGTCTCCACCGAAGTTTCAATGGTACGTTTGAGCCACATGAGCCAGGACATTCGAGACTTCGTACCCGTGCCATGTGATCTCCTCGCCCTGGGCGAGCCGACCCACCAGGAGCCGGCCTTCGGCGCGGTCCGTAACGAGCTCTTCGCCCAGCTGGTCGACCTCGGCTTCCGTTCGATCGCCCTCGAAACCGACAGGGTGGCCGCGCTCGCCGTTAACGACTACGTGCTGCACGGCACCGGAAGCCTCGCCTCGGTGATGAGCGACGGCTTCTCCCACAACTTCGGCGCCCTCGAGGCCAATCGGCGGCTGGTCGCCTGGCTACGCGAGTACAACCGGAACCGGCCGGCGCAGGAGCGCCTGACCTTCCACGGTTTCGACGCCCCGACCGAGAACACCAGCGCGCCCAGCCCGAGAAGCTATTTCGAGTACGCGCGCGACTATCTCCAGCTCGAACACCTCGACATCGCAGGGATCGCCGGGGACGACCACCGCTGGAGCCGCGATGAGGCGATCCTCGACTTCACCCAGTCCATGGGGGCCACGCCCGAGGCCGAGCGGCTGCGCAGCATCGGCGAGGATCTGCGTACGAGGCTGTACGCCCGCGCACCGGAGCTGATCGGGAGGACCTCACCCGCCGAGTGGCGCCGGGCCAGGACGCATCTCGACGCGGGCCTGTGGCTGCTCCACTACCACTGGCAGGCGGCGCAGCCCCTCGCTCAGGGCGATCGGATCTGTCTCCTGTTGACCACGCGGGACACGTTGATGGCCCGCAATCTGCTCGACATCCGCAGCGTCGAGGCCGGGCGCGGCCCGACGATGCTCTTCGCCCACAACTCGCACCTGCAGCGGAACGGGAGCGCCTGGAGCCTGGGAGAACTGACCGCCAACTGGTACGGCGCCGGCGCCATCGTCGACTCCCTGCGGACCCAGAGCTATGTCTTCATCGCGGCCAGCCTCGGGCGCAGCGAGGTTCTGGCGCTCGGCGAGCCCGAGCCGGACACCTTCGAGGGCTTGCTGCAACGCCGCATCACCGACTGGGGCCTGATCCCCGCCGCCGCCGTGTCCCCGGCTCGCACCCGCACCGACACCACCCCGCGGCAGGGCTACTTTCCGCTCGACCAGGCGACGGTCGACGCAGCGGACGCGATCATGCACATCACCGGACACACCCGCCCGGACATCTGATCAGGCCGCAGGAAAAGGGGCTGGTCGCGAACATGCTCGGGTTGGTAGCGTTCGGGCCGACCGTGACCTTGACCGAGGAGGTGAGACCCATGAACGCGGTATCCGTGTGGGTGCTCCCCCGCTTCGTCACGGGCGGACGAAAGACGTAGGTGTCTTCGGGAGCGCCTCAACAACAAGGCACTCCCGAAAGGCACCAACCCATGCACCCTCTGCAGTTCACCGCCGAGTCGACGTCCAACGGCATGCGCGAACGCGACTTCACCGTCGGCGACGTACCCGGTGTGCTCTGGTCGCCGACCACCGGCGCCGATCGCGCGCCCCTGGTCCTGATGGGGCACGGCGGCGGCAACCACAAGAAACATCCGGCGATGGCGGGCCGCGCCCACCTTCTCGGGACCGGCTGCGGCTACCACGTCGCCGTCATCGACGCGCCCGGTCACGGCGACCGGCCGCGCACCGCACACGACGAGCAGGAGATCGCCGAGCTGTACCGGGCAAGGGAGGCGGGCGAGCCGGAAGGCCCGGTCGTCGTCCGCTACAACGCCTACCTGGCGGAGCTCGCCGTGCCCGAGTGGCAGGCGACCCTGGACGCCCTCCAGGAACTCCCGGAGATCGGCACCGACGGGCCGGTCGGCTACTTCGGCCTCAACATGGGCACGGCGATCGGTGTGCCGCTGGTGGCGATCGAACCCCGGATCACGGCGGCGGTCTTCGGCCAGCACTGGCCCGATGTCCTGGCCGAGAAGGCAGAACAGATCACCATCCCCATCGAGTTCGCCATGCAGTGGGATGACGAGCACATCCCACGCGAGGCCGGTCTCGCGCTGTTCGACGCCTTCGCCTCGAAGGAGAAGACGCTGCACGCCAACGCGGGACGGCACAAGGAACTGCCCAGGTTCGAGGCTGACAGCGCGGTCCGGTTCTTCGCTCGGCACCTCGGCCGGACCGCGCCGGCGTGACCGCAGCGGTGCCGGCGTCCGGCGCACCAGCCGGGCGCCGGCACCGCGAGGCCGGCCCATCCGATCAGAACACCGCTCTCGCGGGCCTCGGCAGCGCTCGCCTCAACCAGATGACGACCCCTGCACCGCGGCCGCGAGTTGCGGGTCGAGCAGGGCGTTCCCGAGCGGTGTGAGGGTGTGCAGCACCGTCTTGCCGACCCGGCCCGTACGGATCAGCCCGGCGCTACGCAGTACGGCGGTGTGCTGGCTGATCGACGCGGCGCTGACCCCGACCCGGCGGGCAAGTTCGCCGGTGCTGCTGCCCTCGCCGATGGACTCCAACACGGCCGTGCGGGTGTCGCCGATCAGCCGTGCCAGCGAGACACGTGGCGCGAGCGCCGCGGCCGACACGGCCAGGCTGTGCTCGACGGGATACACCAGCACCTGCGGCAGGGTGCGGTCGTGCAGGAAGTCGGGGGTGTTCATCGAGATGAACGACGGGACCAGCAGCAGCCCGCGACCGTCGAGGTGCAGGTCCTGGTCGTGGTGCACGTCGACCGACAGGACCGGCGACGACCACCGCATCATCGGCAGGTAGCTGCGCAGCAGTCCCTCGCCGCCGCCATCCAGGAAGGCCCGGGACCGCCGGGCACGGTCGGCGTCAACGTGCGCCCGCGCCTGCTCCCAGTACGGTTCGACGGCGCAACGAAAGTGGCCGCGTATCGCATCGGCGAGTCGATGCACGGCCTCCCGGTCGCCGGCGGCGAGTTGCCCGGCCCATGACGGCAGCCGGTGCCGGCTGGCCAGAATGCCGAGTTCGGCGCGGAAGCGAGAGCGGGGCGTGCTGAGCAACGCTTCGATCCCGGCGTCCAGCCCGAGCTGGCCTTCGCTGGGCGTGAGAAAGTCCGGAAAGTAGCCGCCCGGTACCAGCGCGCTCAGCATGGCCAGGTCGTCCCGGGAACAGGCCTGCGCGGCGGCGCGGCGCCAATGGTGAAAGACGAGCGGCAGGCCACGGTCCCGCAGGCGGAAGATGCTGAGCACGGTCTCCCACATGGGATCCGGCTGCGACAGCACCCGCACCCGGCCGAAATCCTCGGCAGTGAAATGGATCCGCAGCACAGCGGCCGCCCTTCACAGCGATCACCGCATCGACGGCGGTCACGCTAACGGGCAACGTGCCGGATGGCAATCGAGTGACCAATGGCGGACAGGCGCCTTGCCGGAGGCAGAACCACGACCACGGTCATGAGCGGCCCCACGCGCTACATCTCCCGGGAGACCTGGGCGCATCCCCGCCGCTGGCCAGCAACCCCGCGCTGGCTGCGATGATCCTTTGCGGCCCACGGTGATGCCCTGGGTGACGCGGCGCGGAGCCGCCGTACGGCCGTACGCTGCTCCGCATGGCACCGACGACCGGTCAGCGGGCACGCATGCGCGGCTGGCTCCAGGACCTGCGGCTCGTCGCGATCTACGAGGACGTGCCGGACGACGAAGTCCGGCGATGGTGGAACTGCAACGAGACCGGCGTTCTGGATGCCCTCATCGACGCGGCGCCCGGATTCCGCCTCGGCCCGATCGTGACCGCCGACGGCGACCCGCCCAGCCCCACCCAGCGGGTGTCGTCGCTGATGTTCCTGCGCGGCACCTGCCCAGAGGAGTTCGAGCCGGACGTCCGGGCGCCCTACGTGATGCCGCTGCTCGACGCGGGGCTGCGCGCCGCGCTGCTGGCGGCCTTCACCCCACGAACCGGTGACCACCCGCTGATGGCGGCCGAGCCGGTCGACGCCCTCGCGGCGTTCCTCGACGAACACCACGGAGCGCGGCTGCTCACGCACACCCCCACTGAGGCGGTCGAGGTGCTGCTCGGTCTCGACGCCGGCTGACCGCGCGGCGGCACATTTAACCCTCGCCTTCAAGGTCTGGCCCGCCCGTGGCGGGCCGCTCGACGATGACCTCCGCAGCTTCGCTGCGCACGTGTCCCGGTACTGCACGTCACCTGCCCGGGAAGGTCTCGAGCGGACGAGTAGATGGAGATCTGATGCGCATCAGGAAAACCTTAGCGGCACTGATCACGACCTGCGCGGTGGCGTTCACCGTGGGGGTGACCCCTGCGTCGGCGCAAGCCGACTCCTGGCCGCAGTGGTACGTCGACTACATCAGCGTGCTGAAGCCGGCGAACGGCGGAAGCACCACGATGGTCATGGACGTGATGAACGCGTCGTCGGCCAACATGGCCCCGGTGCAGCTGTGGCAGTACACGGGCGGCTGGAACCAGAAGTGGTTAGTGCGGTCGAAGTACATCGACGGGAGCGGCAACTACGGTTACGAGATCGTCAACAGGAACTCCGGCAAATGCCTCGACCGCCGCGCTGATCTCGGGCTCGGGAACGGCAACGCCGTGCAGCAGTACGACTGCACCGAAGCGTCGAACCAGATCTGGTGGCCGGTCAGGGTCGGCACCAGCAACTGGGTCATGTTGAAGAACGGCGCTGACCGCCGTTGTCTCGATGTCCGGGACGTCAGGTACGCCAACGGGGCACCCCTGCAGGTCTGGGACTGCAGTGGCAACTGGAACCAGCGCTGGAACATCTACTGAACCCGGCACCACCTGATCCGAGCAATGAACACCGCGGCAACTCCCCCAGGAGTTGCCGCGGTGTTCTCCGACGGCGGTGGTGCGCGTCGTCAGATGTGGGCCACGACCTGCCGGAGCGGATGGCCCAGGATCGCTTCGATCGCGGCGATTTCCTGGCGGGTGAACGCGTACTCCGCGCGGGCCGGGTTGGCGACCGCGATCTCGAAGCGAGCGAAACCGCTGGGCCAGTCGAACTCCACGGAATCCAGCGAGACAGCCGCCAGGCAGCACGGCGCCGTGACGATCAGGCTGTCGAACTCGCCCTCTGTTTCCTCGATGAGCTCCCCGTACCAGTCCAGCGGGATCTGCTGATCGCAGCGCGGACACGTGATCCGCTGGATGTTCTCGCCCGCGTCGACCGCGGTGATCCGGTCGTGGAACGTGACCGTGACATCCTGCTGCACGCCGTCGGGGTCGGGAAAGACCCGCCGGACGTACGCCTCCGCCTCGGCGGCCGCCACCCTGCTGGGCTGCCACTCGACGTCAGTGGGAATCAGGGACACGTAAAGGTCGCTCACGGGCACGATTCTCGCCCACGTCCGGCATCGCTGCCCTGAGCAGAATGACTCGCTTCCCGCCGACCACTGTGGGCACGCTGTCGGAATGGGAGCGGGCTTCAGTGGTGAGGTGGCGACGTACTACGCGAGGTACCGGCGCGGCTATCCGCCGGAGGTGCTCGACGCGCTCGTCGCGGCGTTCGGCCTCGGCTCCGCAGACACCGTGGTCGACCTCGGCTGCGGCACCGGCCAGCTGAGCCTGCCGCTGGCCGCCCGAGTGGGGACCGTCATCGGCGTGGACCCGGAGGCGGACATGCTGGCGCTGGCCCGCCAGGCCGCGCTCGACGCGGCGACCACCAACGCGATGTGGCTGCTCGGCGTTGACACCGACGTGCCCGCGCTGGGGCGGCTACTCGGCGGACGGGCGATCGGCGCCCTGACCGTGGCTGTCGCGATCCATTTCATGGACCGCGACACGCTGTTCAGAGCCGCCCGGCCGCTGCTGCGCCCCGGGGGCGGCATCGCCGTGGTCACCAACGGCACCCCGCTGTGGTTGCAGGACGCCGAGTGGTCGGAGGCACTGCGCGCATGCCTGGAACGGCTGCTCGGACACCCCGCTGTCGCGGCATGCCAGACCGACGAGGTGGGCCGCCGGCGCAACCAGGACGCTCTCGTTCGCGCCGGCTACCGGTACGCGGAGTCGTCGGTGCGGTACGACGCTTCGCTGAGCGTGGAAGACATGGTGGGCGGGGTCTTCTCCGCCATGTCGGCCGACCGGCTGCCCTCTCCGGAGGGCCGGGCCGCGTTCGCCGCCGAGCTCCGCGACAGCCTCGGCGGACGCGACAAGGTCACCGAGCGGGTATGCGTCCGGCTGCAGTTCGGCACACCCGCCGGGCGGGCCACCGCAGTGTGAGGACGGCGTGCCACCTGAGGAGCCGGATCCCGAAGGGCACCCAGGCGATCACCGTCTGCCTCACCGCCACCGGCGTCGCCCTGCTGGTGGCCCGGCTCGCGCGGCCTGGCCGAGCGCCGCCGCGTCGGCGGGAGATTCGCTGTCCGGTTTCCGGGGCACGGTGACAGACAGCCGGGGTGAAGAGGCCCTGGAGTTTCCCGATCTGCTACAGCTGATCGACGAACGGTCGACCGCCTTCCGCGCCCCGGTCGCGGCCGGGTTCGCTGGACTCGTTGAAGCTCGACGGCGACCGAGGTCTCTTCGACCTGCTGGTGGCCTGGGACCCGGCTCAGTAGGGGCGCGTAGACAACTGTTGGTAGTGCAAGGCGGTCCCCGCCCCTTGAAGAGGGCCGATTCGGGTCGCCAACCTGCGAGACACAACGAAGGGTTGGGCGGGAATAGGCTGGCTCGGTGGACACCGAGGCAGTGCGATCGTTCGTGCGGGCGGCCGAGCTGGGGCAGTTGCAACACGCGGCCGACGAGCTGGGCGTGACACAGCAGGCGGTCTCGAAGCGGATCGCCGCCCTGGAGCGCGAGCTGGAGGTCCGCCTGTTCACCCGTACCGCCAGAGGGGTCGAGCTGACGCTGGACGGCCAGGCGTTCCTGCCGCACGCGCGGGCGGTCGTCTCGAATGTCGACCGTGCCGTCACCGCGGTCAGGCCGGGCTCACGGGCCCTTCGGATCGACGTGCTGGGCCTGCGCAGCGCGCAGGCCGTCCTCCTGCACGACTACTGGCGCTCGCATCCGGAAACCGACCTCGACGTGGTGACCCTCAGGGTCAACGACCCGCACGTGGTGGCGGCCGCCGTCCAGGCAGGCGACATCGACGCCGCGTTCCGCACCGTCACCGATGCGGCCACGCTGCCCCGCGGCGTGCGGATGATCCACGCCTTCGACTCCCCGCTGGAACTCCTCGTCGGCCCCCGGCATCCGCTCGCCTCCGCACGCACAGTCACCCCACCCCAGCTGAGCAACCTGCGCATCTGGGTGCCGGGCATCGTGCCCCGCAGCGAGTGGGCGGAGTTCTACGATCAGCTCGCCGACGCCTTCGACCTCCGCGTCGACTCGACCGGTCCGAACTTCGGTGACGAGGTGCTCCTCGACGCTCTCGCCGACTCGGCCGACCTGGCCACCCTCGTCGGCGCGCGCGACCGGTACATCTGGCCGACGAGCCACGACCTGCGCCGCATCCCGATCGTGAACCCGGCGCTCGCCTACCCGCTCTCGCTCATGTTGCCCCGGACGAATCCGCACCCGGGGCTTCGAGCGATCATCAACCATCTGGCAGGCCTGCCACCGCTCCCCGGGCCCGCCTGGCACCCGTCCTGGGCGATGGCGCCCGGCCGCCGCGCCGACACCGTCGCGGGCAGCCGCCGCTGACAGCTGCGACGAACGGAACGAGCACCGCACCGCCCGGTGTACGAAGATTTCCGGAGGATTCTGAGCCGAGCGTGTCGGATCAACGCGGCGGCGTTCGTAGCAGGGGTGGAAGGCGGCCCGAGGGCGGCGACCCGACGACAGGAGATGATCCCGATGGCGCAGTACCTGATGTCCGTGCTCGACGACACGGCCGGCTTGGCCACCGCGGAGGAGATGGCCGCGATCGACGTCTTCAACGAGCAGCTCCAGGCCGAGGGCCACTGGGTCTTCGCCGGCGGCCTCGCGTCGCCCAGCACGGCCACCGTCGTCGACGCCCGGGCCGGGGAGCCGGTGTTCACCGACGGGCCCTACGTGGAGTCGAAGGAGCACATCGCCGGCTTCTGGATCATCGAGGCCCCCCACCTCGACGTGGCGCTCCGGCTCGCCGCCCTGGGGTCGAAGCACTGCAACCGGAGGGTCGAGCTCCGGCCGTTCCTGGGTTGATGAGCGACGTCAACGAGGTGATCACCCGGGTCCACCGCGAGGAGTGGTCCCGGGTGGTCGCGGCTCTGGCCCGGCGCGTCGGCGACCTCGACATCGCCGAGGAGATGGCGGCCGAGGCGTTCGCGACCGCCGTCGAGCGCTGGCCGGTCGACGGCGTCCCGCCGAGCCCCGGCGCGTGGCTCACCACCACCGCCCACCGCAAGGCCATCGATCGGCTCCGGCGCGAGACGCGGCGCGAGGAAAAGCACCGGGAGGCGCTGATGCTGGTCGACATCCCCGAGCCGCTCGGCGCCGTCGACGACGACCGGCTCCGCCTCATCTTCACCTGCTGCCACCCGGCTCTGGCCATGGAGGCGCGGATCGCGCTGACCCTGCGGATGGTCGGCGGGCTCACCGTGCCCGAGATCGCCCGCGCGTTCCTGCTGCAGGAGGCCGCCGTGGGCCAGCGGATCACCCGCGCGAAGGGGAAGATCAAGGCGGCGAAGATCCCCTACGGCGTGCCGTTACGCGAGGACCTTCCGGCCCGGGTCACCGGGGTGCTCGCCGTCCTCTACCTGATCTTCAACGAGGGCTACCTGGCCTCCGGCCCCGGGAAGGAGCCGGTCCGCACCGACCTCACCGCCGAGGCGATCCGGCTGGCCCGGCTGCTCCGGGCCCTGATGCCGGCGGACGGCGAGGTCGCCGGACTCCTGGCGCTGATGCTCCTGACCGACGCCCGCCGGGCCGCGCGGGTGTCGGCGAGCGGTGAGCTCGTCACCCTCAATGAGCAGGACCGTGGCGCCTGGGACCGCGAGCTGATCGCCGAGGGCCATGCCCTGGTCCGCGCGCGCCTCGCCGCCGGCCAGGCGCCGGGCCGCTACCAGATCCTGGCCGCGATCAACGCCGTGCACACCGATGCTCGCGACGCGCGCGACACCGACTGGTCGCAGGTCGTCGCGCTCTACGACCAGCTGGTACGCGTCGACCCGTCGCCGATCGTGCGGCTCAACCGGGCGATCGCGGTCGCCGAGCTCGACGGCCCGCAGGTCGCGCTGGCGCAGGTGGACGGCCTGCCGCTGGAGGCCTACCACGCCTACCACGCCACCCGCGCCGACCTGCTGCGCCGGCTGGGCCGCAGCGAGCAGGCGCGGGCGGCGTACGAGCGGGCCATCGGGCTGGCCGGCAACAGCGCGGAGCGGGCGTACCTGATCCGTCGCCGCGACCAGCTGGCCGGCCCGTGAACCGCATCAAGGTTTCCGGTGTCGGGTTGTCGATTTCCCGGCTCCTCGTTCGTCTTATCGCCTGACCATGTGATCGTGGCGAGGAGGACGCGATGAAGTACGTCATGCTGATCTACCAAGGTGCCGCGCTCGAGCGCCAGGCCGCGCTGCCCGAGGAGGAACAGAAGCAGGTCCACGCCGACTACCAGGGCATCAACCAGATGCCGGGTGTCACCCCCGGGCTACCGATGGGCCTGCCCGAGAACGCGACCACCGTGCGGGTCGAGGGCGGCAGGACCCTGACGACCGACGGCCCGTTCGTCGGGATGAAGGAGGCCGTCGCCGGCTGGTTCATCCTCGAGGCGGACGATCTCGACGCGGCCATCGAGGTGGCGACCCGGGTCCCGGCGGCGCGTTATGGTGGCGCCGTCGAGATCCGCCCCTCGGAGGTGTATTGGTAGCGACCCTCGACCAGGTCTTCCGCGAGGAGTGGGGCCGGGTCCTGGCCACCCTGATCGGCTTCCTCGGCGACTTCGACCTCGCCGAGGAAGCCGCGCAGGAGGCGTTCGTCGTCGCCGCCGGCCGGTGGCCCCGCGACGGCATCCCGCGCAACCCGCGCGCCTGGCTGATGACGACGGCCCGGAATCACGCCACGGATCGCATCCGCCGCGACCGGTCCCTCACCGCCAAGCTCGGCCTGCTCGTCGCCGGCGATCACGCCGAGGCGCCGACGAACCCGACGTTTCCCGACGAGCGCCTGGAGCTCATCTTCACCTGCTGCCACCCGGCGCTCGCCCTCGAGGCGCAGGTTGCGCTCACGCTGCGCGCCCTGGGCGGCCTCACCACTGAGGAGATAGCTCGTGCCTTCCTGGTGACGGAGCGCACCATGGCGCAACGGCTGGTGCGGGCCAAGCGGAAGATCAAAGCGGCGGGGATCCCGTTTCGCGTGCCACCGGTTCACCTGCTCCGCGAGCGTCTCGACGCCGTTCTCGCCGTCGTCTACCTGATCTACAACGAGGGTTACGGCGGGCGCGACGAGCTCGCGGCGGAGGCGATCTGGTTGGGGCGGGCGCTCGCCGAACTGCTCCCGGGCGAACCCGAGGTTCACGGGCTGCTGGCGCTGATGCTCCTGCACGATTCCCGACGCGAGGCGCGGTTCAGCGACGGCGAGCTCGTGCTGCTGGGCGAGCAGGACCCGTGCCGGTGGAACAGCCGGCAGATCGCCGACGGGCGGGCCGAACTCGACCGGGCGCTGGCTCTGGGTGGGCGCGGGCCACATGTGCTCCAGGCCGCCATCGCCTCGTTGCACGCCGAGGTGCCGTGCGACTGGGCGCAGATCGCGGCACTGTACGGCGAGCTCGGCCGCCTGACCGGCTCGCCGGTCGTGGAGCTCAACCGCGCCATCGCCATCGCCGAGGCCGAGGGCCCCGAGGCCGGCCTGCGCATCGTCGACCGACTCGATCTCGACGACTTCCGCTACCTGCATTCGACCAGGGCCGAACTGCTGCGGCGTCTCGGGCGTACCGCCGAGGCGCGCGACGCCTATCGACGCGCGAGACAACTCACCGACGACGGCGCCGAGCGGCGCTTCCTCGAGCGCCGGCTGACGGAACTGGCAGCCACGACAGGTTCGGGTTAGCCGGTAGTTCTTCCGGGTGAGGGCCGCTTGACACGCGGTGAGACGCCGCCTACTTTCACAAGCAGATGCTTTAGCAAGCCAGTTGTTGTGAATCTGAGAGGAGGCCCGAGTGACCAGCGCCAGCAGCACGCGGACCGAGGACTTCACCGCGGTCCTGAACCTTCCCGCCAGCCCCGCAACCGTGTCAGCGCTCTTCACCTCCGCCGCCGGCGTGAGCCGTTGGTGGGGTCCGACCGAGGGCGATGCCGCGGTCGGCGGCACGCTGGTAACCAGCTTCGGCGGGCACGGCGCCAACGCGATGCGCGTCCTCGCGGCCGGACCCACCCGGGTGGTCTGGGAACCCGTCGCACTCGACGGGACGACACCGACCGGACACACGCAGGAATGGCTCGGCACGACGATGGAGTTCGACATCGCCGCCGCCGGCACCGGCACTGAGCTGCGCTTCCGGCACGCCGGCCTGACCCGGCAGCTCGAGTGCTGGGACGCCTGCGTCGCTGCCTGGACGTACTTCCTGGCGAGCATCGAGGCCTTCGCCAGGACCGGCACGGGCACCCCGTTCGGGGCCTGAGACCCTGATCTGATGACCGAGCGACAGCAGCCGTCGCCCGCAGCACCCGATGCGGTGCTGCGGGCGCTCGCCGACCCGCACCGGCGACAGATCCTGCGCCTCGTCCAGCACACCGAGCTGCCTGCGGGCCAGATCGCGGCAAGCTTCACGCTCACCCAGCAGGCGGTCAGTCAGCACATCGGCGTGCTGAAGCAGGCCGGTCTCCTCGCCGAGCGCCGCGAGGGCACCCGCCGCCTCTACACGCTGCGCCACGAGTCGCTCGAGCCGGTGCGCGAACTGCTCTCCGAGTTCTGGCCCGACGCCCTGAGCCGCCTGAAGAAGGCCGTCGAGACGGCCCATCCCCCAGCATCGAAGAGGTGACCGTGACCGCCGAGATCCACGACGACGTCATCGTCGCGACCGAGCACATCAAGGCACCGCCCGAAGTTGTCTTCCCGTACCTCACCGACCCGGCGCTCATCGTCACGTGGATCGGCATCCGGGCTGAGCTCGACCCGCGGCCCGGCGGGGTGTTCTCGCTCGACATGGGTGAGGTCGTCGCCAGCGGCGCCTACACCACCGTCGACCCGCCGCACCGCGTCGTGTTCACCTGGGGCATCCCCGGCAACGACGACCTGCCACCCGGCGCATCGACCGTAGAGGTCGTACTGACCCGGGACGGTGACGACACCACTGTCGTGCTCACGCACCGCGGCCTGCCAGCCACGTTCATCGGCATCCACCGCGCCGGCTGGGAACACCAACTCGGCCGATTGCCCGCCGCGGCCGGCTGAGCCGACTGCACGGCGGTGTCGGCGTCGCCGCGAATGTCGCTCCCGATCCTCAGCCGACCCCGACGGTCTGCCGCTCGGGCTCGATCACGGCCACCACCCGTTCCTGTTCCCGGGAGTAGGGCACTCCGAGGTACTTCGTGGAGATCTCGTCGATGATCTGCCACCCCGCATCACCCTCGATCCACTCCACGACTCGTCCACGGATGACGACTGGCTCGAACGGGTTGTCGGCGGGCGCGATGGAGAGCGCCACCCGCGGGTCGCGGCGCAGGTTACGCGCCTTGCGGGAGCCCGGGCCGGTGAGGAAGACGATGCGGTCGCCGAGCGTGCCGATCCACAACGGAACGGTATGGGGTGAGCCGTCCGGGAGAACGGTGGCGAGGTGCGCGATGGAGGTGCCGTCGAGTACGCGGCGTACGTCGGGGTCAAGCATCTGGTTACTCCTTCAGCGGGGTTTGTCGGCGCGGCACGCGACATGGCTGGCGACCGTCGGGACGAGGTCGAAGGTGGGAGCGAAGGCGGTGTTGCCGTGGGCCGTGGCCACCGCCGGGTCGAGGATCAGCGGAGGACCTCGTAGTGGAGGTGGGTCACGCCCGGCGCCGGGACGACGTCGACGAGCCGGAGCCGCACGTGCTCCGGCAGCGACTGGAAGTAGGGCCGGCCGGCGCCGAGCAGGATCGGCACCTGATGCAGGATCACCTCGTCGACGAGGCCGGCCGCCAGGGCCGCCGTCGCGACGCCGCCACCCATGAGAGCGACGTCCTTGTCGCCGGCGGCATCCCGCGCAGCCGCGACCGCGTCCTCGATGCCGGTGGTGATCAGCGTCTGGCGGTCGCTCATGCCGGGCACCGGCCGGTGGCTGAGCACGACCAGCGGCGCGGTCGGGTGCGGGGTGCCGCCGTGGATCCACTGGGAGTCGTCGTAGGTGTGGCGACCGGCCAGGCTGGCGCCGACGCGGCCGGCGATGGCGTCGAACACCCCGGCGCTGGGTGCACTCAACCGGAATCCGTCGAACACCTGGCTCGGGGTGTCGCCGTCGAAGTACCAGTCGAACAGCATCGGGGCGTCGCCGAGCCCGCGACCGGCGCCGGGATCGCGACCGGTGATGTACCCGTCGACCGAGACCGCCAGCGCGACGAAAACTCTGCCCATGTCCGCACCCCTCTTCTGAGTTCCTTCAAGAGACTCCATGACGCTAGCAGTCGGAGTTCCTTGAGGGAACCCTGATTGCTAAACTGGCGTCATGCAGCGCACGAACTTCGGTGAGATGGCGTGCTCGATCGCGCGCACGCTGGACGTGATCGGCGAACCCTGGTCGCCACTGGTCCTGCGCGACGTCTATGCCGGCTTCACCCGGTTCGAGCAGATCCAGGCGGATCTCGGCATCTCGCGCAAGGTGCTCACCGAGCGACTGAACCACCTCGTCGAACAGGGGGTGCTCGAGCGCCGGCCCTACGACCAGCGGCCCCGCTTCGAGTACGTCCTGACCGAGAAGGGCAACGAACTCGTCGACCTGCTGATGGTGATGGTCAACTGGGGCGACAAGTGGCTCGCCGGTCAGGCCGGCCCGCCGGTGCTGTACCGCCACCACGCGTGCGGCCAGGTCAGCAACGTCGACCTGCGCTGCGCACACTGCGGCGAGCCGATGCACGCCGGCGACGTCGTCCTCCTTCCCGGGCCCGGTGCGGCAACCTGAGGCACCGGGCCCGCACCGCCGGCGGTGCGCGGTGACGGCCGCCGGAGCGAGGCCGGAATGGGCTACGCCACACGGCGCGCCAGGACGGCAGGGTCAGGCACCTGCCACGGCGTACGTCGCGATGATCGCGCCGGTGCTGGTCACCTGACTGTCGGCCAGCCGCAGTGCGCGGTGTACGCCGTCGGCGCCGAACAGGCGCTTTCCGCCGCCCACCAGCACCGGGTCGATCATCAGCCGCAGTTCGTCCAGCAGGCCCAGGGCCAGCAGCGCCTGGACGAGCCCGGGGCTGCCGATGACATGCAGATCCTTCCCCTGCTGCGCCTTGAGCGCGTGCACGGCCGCACCGAGGTCGCCGCGCAGCAGCGTCGAGTTCCGCCAACCGAGCGGCTCGTCGAGCGTCGTCGAGGCGACATACTTCGGCAGGGTGTTCAGCGGCTCGGCGAGCACCTGCTGGTCCTGCGGCGCGGTCGGCCAGTGGGCGGCGAAGACCTCATACGTGCCCCGCCCCAGCAGGTAGCCGCCCGCGCCGCGGACGTTCTCGATCACCCAGTTCATGGACAACTCGTCGAAGTAGCGGGCATGCCAGCCACCGTGCCGGAACCCACCGCTCGCGTCCTCGTCCGGATAGCTGGGCGACTGCACCACCCCGTCCAGCGTCGTCCACACGTTCGCGATCACCTTCCGCATCCCGGCCTCCCCGGTCGTCGCCCGCCGCTCGCCCTCCCGGCGCGAAACGGCTCCGTCACCCTGGGACGGAGCCAGGCGTCCGACTTCGACATGCCGAACGCGGGCGGATACCAATGGTGGCTGCGTTCATGCGGGTTCGGCGTACCAGCGGCGGTGCACCGACGGTTCGACGGCGAGGACGCCGGCTGCGGCCAGGACCGCGCAGCCCGCGGTGGGCAGATTCGGCGCCGTCCAGGCCGCGGCGAGACCGGCGGCGGTGGCGACCCATGGACGGATGAGGGTCAGCGGCCCGAGGCCGAGCAGGATGAGGAACGTCGCCGCGCGGCGGGGCAGCACCGCGTACCCGATGAGGGACGCCACGACGACGGCCGCGAAGGGGCCGACGACCCACAGCATGGTGCTGCCCGCCCGGGTGAGGTCGGTGTAGCGGGTGGCCGGATCGGGCGCGGTGGCCACGGTGACGCCGAGGACGAGGGCCAGGCAGCCGAGCACGGCCGCGTTGACGGCGAGCCCACGCCGCATCGCCAGGAGGTAGTAGCCGCGTTTCCGGATGAGCCCGTTGCGGCCGGTCGCCGCGCGGAACCCGGCCAGCACACCATCGACCACCGCGATCGCGGCCAGAACCACCGGCATCGCAACCGCAGGACTCACCATGGCCGGCGCCTGCTCCGGGTCTCGGTGACCAAGTGGCGCGCGGCCGGGCCGAGCGCGGTTCGCAGCGCCGACACGTCCGGTGGGCGCACCCCCAGGATCGGCCGGACCGACGCGCAGCAGGGGTTGCTGTGGTGGACCGGCCAGTAGAACATCGGTACGAGGCCGGGTGCCGACCCGGCTGCGGCCATCAACTCATGGCCAGCGTGGGCGCGGCGGGCCGACGCCACCCCGTCGTGGCGACCCAACGGCTCGCGCATCCGCGCTCGGTGGAACATCCAGGCACCGAGCGGTGCCAGCCGGGTGGCCGCGATGTCGAAATGGCAGTATGCGCGTGCGCCGGCGTCGGCCTGGGCGCGGAAGAATGCGCCGAGGTCGTCGCCGCGCAGGTGGTGCAGCACACCGGTGGAGATGTACACCGTGGCCGGGCCGGGCAGGGCGAACGCCTCGCCCTGCACGAACCGGCACGGCAATCCCTCGGCTGCGGCCAGCCTGGTCGCCTCGGCGACGAGCGCGGCGTTGAAGTCGACACCGCAGAGGTCCACGTCACCGAGCACGCCGGAGACGGCGAGCCATCGGATCGCGTATCCGATGCCGCCGCCGACATCGACGATCCGTGGGCGCTCACCGGGCCGGGCCACCGCGGCCAGCAGTGGACGCAGCAGCTCGGCCAACTGCTCGGCGATTCGCAGTTCCTCGTTGATCCGCTGGAGTTCGGTGTGCGTGCGCACCAGCAGCCGTTCCACCGCGGCCGCATCGAGCACGCCGTCGTGGTGTGGCAGTGCTGCCACGATCCGAGCGCCGCGCCGGTCGCCCGCCGCGCGAAGCGCCGCGACCACCTCGTCCCGCTGCACCGGCAGCGTCGCTGATTAGCTTAGGGATCCTGAGTCGGATGGGGTTTCCGGGATGGTTTCCCACCTGGGTGGGGTCGCGTGGGCGTGGAGGTGGAATCCTGCGCCCAGGGCGGCTCCGCGTGGCCGGTGGCCGGTGGTGGGTGTGCTGATCGTGTTCACGCTCTGGTGCCGGTGGGCGGCGCGGGGCAGCCTGGG
>NZ_JBSGJR010000023.1:0-31502 GCF_053605645.1 Micromonospora sp. NPDC003776 | reverse complement strand
GGGGTCGGCGCGGTCGCACTGAAGATCGACGACGGGGCGGCGCGGGCCCGGATGCCGGTGCTGGTCGCGGCGCTGCGCCGGCTGGGCGTCGAGGCCCCGGTGCTGACGGAGTACGCCGACGTGCCGCTGCTCGGCGGCGGCCTCCCGGTCGGGGCGGTCCGCCCGGTCTGGTGACCGGCCCCGCCTTCCCAGAGCGTGGGAGGCGGCACCCCGGCGCATCCCGCCGGGCCGGCCCCGCTTGATCCACTCAGGATGCGGCAGGTCGCGGCATCCCGGCCCGGGATTGACCCCGTTCACCGCGACTCGCCGGACGGCTCGACCCGCGCCTCCCGCCTGAGCGGGAGGGTCGAGGGTCTCGCCGTCGTCGCCTTTGCTCTGCTTCACTCCACGCAACACATACGGCGCCCGAGTGTTGCGTCCGTTGAAGCAGAGCAAAGGCAGCGGGAAGGTGACGCCCGAGTGGCCGCGCGCGGCGCGCCGGGCCGGTTCGCGTTCCGCGAGACCGGCTCGCCACCCTGGTGCTGGCCGGCGCCAACAGTCACCCCGGAGTGCCCGGGGGCGACACCCGGCGGACGCCGGGGGCGACGGTCAGGGGAGGAAGTCGAGCAGGGCGGCATTGACCGGCTCGGGGCGCTCCAGCGGCAGCAGGTGCGCGGCGTCCGGGACGTCGGGCATGCGGACCCCGTGCGGGGCCTCGGCGGCGATGCGGTCGGCCAGCCGGCGGATGTCCCCGAGGTCGTCCACGCCGGTCCCGGTCAGCACGGGCATCCGCAGCTCACCGAGCCGGTCGATGGCGGGCGGGTCGAGCTCGCCCACCTCGACGGCGCTGAGCGCCTGCTCGGCGGCGAGCGCGCGCCGGTCCATCTCCTCGGCGAACCGGATCAGCTCCGGGTCGACGTCGGCCGGCTTCCGGGTCGGTCCGACCACCCAGAACCGCACCTCACCGTGCGCGGTGGCGGCGAAGTCCTCCGGGTCCACGTCGCCGACCAGTTCCTCCCAGAGCTGCTCGGTCTCCTCGGTCCACTCGTTGCCGGAGACCGGGGCGCCGAAGAGGGCGAGCGCGGAGACCCGCTCCGGGTACGCCAGCGCGGTGTCCACCGCGACCCGGCCGCCGAAGGAGCAGCCGACCAGGGCCGCCCGCGCGATGCCGAGGGCGTCCAGCAGCCCGACCACGTCGTCGTGGTGCGCGAAGGGTGCCGGCGGCAGCTCCGAGTCGCCGTAGCCGCGCAGGTCGAGGGCTATCACGCGGTGCCGGGCGGCGAGCGCGGGCAGCTGCTCCCGCCACATCCGCCGGTCGGCGATGCCGGCGTGCAGCAGCACCACCGGGCTCCCGCTGCCGGCCTCGTCGTACGCGAGCTGGGTGCCGTTGACCTCGATCTTCATCACGGGGGCACGGTACGGACCGCCCATCGGCTTCCGCAACCGCCTATCCGTGACATCGCTAACTCCGGCAAGCATTTTGCTTGCAGGAGCTAGCAGGGCGAGCTAGCGTGGAGTCATGGCCACTGGTAAGGACCTTCCCGACGTCGGCGGGTTCATTCGCGACCTGCGGCGTAACGCGAAGATTTCGCTGCGCCAGCTCGCCGAGCAGGCCGGCGTCAGCAACCCGTACCTCAGCCAGATCGAGCGCGGGCTGCGCAAGCCGAGCGCCGAGGTGCTCCAGCAGCTCGCCAGCGCCCTGCGCGTCTCCACCCCGGCGATGTACCTGCGGGCCGGCCTGCTGGACGACAAGGAGGGGCAGGGCGTGCTCGCGGCGATCGCCGTCGACCCCGAGCTGACCATGGCCCAGAAGCAGTCGCTGACCCAGATCTACGAGACGTTCCGCCGGGAGAACGCCCGGCTCGCCGAGGCGACCGCCGCTGCGCAGACGGCCACCGAGCCGGCCCCGGCCGAGGTCGCCGAGCCAGGGATCGCCCCGGAGGCCCCGGCCACCGCCACGCCGGCCGCGACCGGCCCCACGACGCCGGACGGCACCCCGACCGAGGCGGTCCTCGAGTCGGTCGCCGTCACCGAGGCGGGCGCCACGCCCGCCCCGACCACCGCCGCCCCCGAGGAGACGACCGCCCGTCCGGCGGTCCGCAAGGCCGCCGGTGCGGCCGAAGAGGAGAAGTCATGACCCAGCCGAAGACCAACCGCATTCCGGCCCCCGTCTACGCCGCCGCCGGCGCCGGCGAGCTGGCCCTCCAGCAGCTGCGCAAGCTCCCCACCGTGGTCACCGACCTGGGCACCCGGGTCGTCGCCGACCTGACCGGCAAGGCCGTCGTCACCGGCGTCGAGCTGCACCAGAAGGCGACCACCACGCTGAAGACCGCCAACCTGACCGCGGCCGGCCTGCGCGAGAAGGCCGTCCCGGCCGACCTCGATCTGGACAAGCTGCGCGAGGCCGCCACCCTGGACAAGCTGCGCGAGGCCGCCACCCGCAACGCCGCCACCCTGCTCACCGGGGCGCAGGCCGCTCAGGAGCGGGCCCTGGCCGGCGCCCAGGCCGCGCAGGCTCGCGCCCTGGCCGCGTACGCCGAGCTGGTCGCCCGCGGCGAGCGGGTCGTCGGCGCCGGGGTGCTGGAGGCCGCGGACACGGTGAACGCCGACATCGAGGCGACCGAGGCCGCGCCGGCCACCGAGGCCACCACGCAGCCGGCCGAGGCGCCGTCCCCGGTCGAGGTGGCCGAGGCCGTGGCGAGCAAGCCGGCCGCGGTGAAGCGGACCCGGGCCACCAAGGCCACCGCCGCCAAGGCCACCGCCGCGAAGCCGGCCACCCCGTCGGCCAAGCTGCCGAAGACCACGAAGCGGACCCGCCCCGCCGCCGAGTGAGTCGAATCTGGACCGGGACCCCGGACAGCGTCCTGTCGGACGTTTCCGGGGTCTCGGCATAAGCTTGCCGACATGGCCATTGCCGCGCCGATCTTCGCGTTTCATGTCACCGCCGTGATCGAGCTGATCCTGCTCGTCTTCGCCCTGGTCCTCGAGGCAGTGGCGTTGGTGCACGCGATCACCCAGCGCTCCGACGCGTTCCCCGCCATCGGCACCCTGCCGAAGGGCGGCTGGATCGCCATCCTGGCCGTCTGCATGCTGCTGACCTTGCCGTTCTTCGGCTTCGGTGGGGCGCTGAGCATCTTCGGGCTGGTCGGCATCGCCGCCGCCCTGATCTACCTGCTGGACGTCCGGGTCGGGCTGCGTGACCTGCACGACGGCCGAGGCTTCTGGTGAGAAGTTTCCGGTGGCCCCCGCCGCCGGACGGGGGCCCGCGCACCTGGGGCCCCGGCCCCGGGGGGCCGCGGACCGGCCGGCCGGCGCTGCCCGAGCCGGAGACCGAGCTGGTCACCACCCCGCACGGGGTACGGCTCGAGCGACTGGTCACCGGCACCGGTCAGCCGGTGACGGTGTTCGCGCACGGGCTGGGCAACGGCATCGCCACCACCCGTCCGTTCGGCAGCGCGGTCAGCGGGCGCAAGATTTTCTTCCAGTTCCGCGGGCACGGCAGGTCCGACTCGCCACCCGGCCCGTGGAGCTATCTGGACCTGGCCCGCGACCTGCGGGCGATCGCCGACCTCGGCGGTGCCAACCGGGCCTTCGGGGCCAGCCTGGGCGCGGGCGCGCTCTGCCGGCTGCTCGCCGAGAGCCCGGAACGCTTCGAGAAGCTGGTCTTCTTCCTGCCCGCGGTGCTCGACGAGCCGCGCGGCGAGGTGGCCCGGGCCCGGCTGACCGGCCTGCTGGACGCGGTCGCGGACGGGGACGCCTCGGCGTTGGCCGACGTGGTGTCGCTGGAGCTGCCGCCGTCGGTCCGCAACACCCCGGCCGGCTGGGCGTACCTGCGGCAGCGGCTGGACCAGCTGCTCCGGGACGGGCTCGCGCCGGGGCTGGTCAGCCTGCCGGAGCAGGCGCCGCTGCGCGACGCCGGGGCGCTCGCCCCGGTCACCGCGCCGGCGCTGGTCATCGCCTGCGCGGGGGACGACCTGCACCCGGTGCCGGTCGCCGAGCGGTTGGCCGCCGCGCTTCCGAACGCCACCCTGCACGTGTACGACCGGCCGGGCGTGCTCTGGACGGAACGCGCCGACCTGCGCGAGCGGATCTCCACGTTCCTGAACGGGTAACGTCCCCTGTCATGGGCGTCACACACCACGGCCGTACGCACCGCCTCGACCTCGCCGACCCCACCCTCCGGGAGTGGGCGTGCACCGTGCTGGCGGCCGATCCCGAGCAGGGCATCGTGCTGGACCGGTCGGCCTTCTACCCGGGCGGCGGCGGCCAGCCGCCGGACCACGGGGTGCTGCTCTGGCAGGGGGCGCAGACCCGGATCGTGGGCACCCGCAAGGGCGACGACCTCTGGCTGATCCCGGCCGAGGGTGATCCGCTGCCGCCGGCCGGCACCGCCGTCACGGGCGCGGTCGAGGACGACCGGCGGACGATGCTGATGCGTACCCACTCCGGGCTGCACGTGCTCTGCGGGGTGGTCTTCCGCGACTTCGGCGCGCTGGTCACCGGCGGCAACATGGAGCCCGGCGAGGCCCGGATGGACTTCAACCTCCCCGAGGTGCCGCCGGACTTCAAGAGCCGGATCGAGGAGCTGGTCAACGCCGAGGTGGCCGCGGACCGGGCGGTCGCCGTGCGGGTGCTGCCGCGGACCGAGGCGCTGGCCCTGCCGGACATCATCCGAACCCAGTCCAACCTGATCCCGCCGGACGAGCAGGAGGTCCGGATCGTCGACATCGTGGGGCTGGACGTGCAGGCCGACGGGGGCACCCACGTGGCCTCCACCGCGCAGATCGGCAAGATCCAGGTGGTCAAGGTGGAGAGCAAGGGCCGGGCCAACCGCCGGGTCCGGGTGCGCCTCGCCGACTGAGCGATGCGGCTCGTCGTGCCACGGGCCGAGGCACTGCGCCCCGGCCCGTGGTCCGTGGTTGCTCAGGGGTTGACCGAGCGCCAGAAGGCGTACTGGTGCGCGGCGGCTGGGTCGATGGTGCGGATGGCACCGGGGGCGAGGGCCAGCACTCGCTGGCCGCCGTACCGGGGCCAGGTCGGGGATCCGGGGCCGTTCGGGTCACCGCGGTGGGCGAACCGCGCCCAGTAGTCGATCATCTGAGCCCCGAGCCGGGTCTGCTCGTCGGTGAGGGGCTCGGCGTATCCGACGGTGAACAGGTACGGCAGTTCAGCCGTGTGGAAGGAGCCGAGCGGGAAGCTGGGCTGGTGCGCGCCGGTGAAGAACGGCGCCCGGTCGTCGACGAACTCGTAGCCGTAGGTCGGGGTGCGGCGGGCGAGCGCCGCTGCGGTGTCGAGCGTGGAGCGGACCCAGATCGAGTCGGTGAGGGCCGCGCCGAGGGCCTCGCTCGGCGACCCGTACGCGCTGGTCGGATAGCGTGCCGCCACGGCGTCGGCGGCGGCGCCGAATTCCTGGTCGAGCTGCTCGCGGTAGCCGGCCTCGGTCAGCGGGCACTCGTTCGGATGGTCCGGCAGTGCGGGCACCCCGGGGGCGCAGTTGGCCCCGGACACCTCCATGCCCCAGACGCGCAGGCGCTCCTCGTCGCGGTTGTAGCCGTGCATCACCGGCACCCGGTGGAAGCGGCCGATGGCGAGCGCCTCGGCGGGGTCGACGGGCAGCACGGGACCACCCAGCACGGGACCGAGATCGGGCCGGGATGCCGTGGCGGCCAGCAACTCGTCCACCGACCTGGCGCGCAGGCAGCTCGCGGCGGCGGCCGGGTCGGGGCAGCCGAGCGACCCGGCCAGCGCCAGGCCCTCCTGCTCGGCCACCCTCCTCGGCCGCGGCGCCGACGTGGTGGCCGGAGTCCAACCGCTCGTGCACGGCCCGCTCTGCATGATCACCTTGTCGAACAGGCCCGCCGAGGCGGGGGAGGCGAGGTGGGCGCAGCTGCTGAAGCTGCCGGCCGACTGTCCGAACAGGGTGACGTTGCGCGGGTCGCCGCCGAAGGCCGCGGCGTTGCGGCGTACCCACCGCAGGGCGGCTTGCTGGTCCTGCAGGCCGAAGTTGCCCGATTGATCGGTGCCGGCGTCGAACGCGGGGTGGGCGAGGAAGCCGAGCGCGCCGAGCCGGTAGTTGACCGACACGACGATGACGTCGCCCCGGGTCACCAGCGACAGGGGGCGGTAGATGTCTCCGGCGCCGTAGGTGAGGCTGCCGCCGTGCAGCCACACCATCACCGGCAGCGGCCTGCCGCTGTGGCGTGGCGTGGTCACGTTGACGAACAGGCAGTCCTCGGCGGTGCTCGGGCGGCCCATCGGGATGCCCGCCGGCTGGGCGCAGGCGTTCCCGGGCCGGCTGGCGTCCCGGACGCCCGTCCAGGGCTGAGCCGGCTGCGGGGCCTTCCAGCGCAGGTCACCGACCGGCGGGGCGGCGTAGGGGATCCCCTCGAAGGAGCGGTAGCTGTCGGTGACCAGGCCGCGCACCGGACCGCTCTCGGTCCGTACGACGGCGGGCGCGCGGTCGGAGGTTGCCGGGCGGGCCGCGGCCGGTGGCCCGGTGAGGGTGGCGGCCACGCCGATCACGCCCGCTACGGCGGCAGCGGTGAGCAGGACGCGCCGCACGCGGCGGGCGTTGGGTGAACCGGAGCGGGCCGGCCGGACGTCCGGTGTGTGGATCATGTCTGGCATGCCTTGATCGAACGCCTTCCGCCCCCGCCGGGCAGGGGTGGCACGACCCGGGGCAGGGTGGTGCCAGCACCCCTGGTGGCAGCGGATCGCGGGTCAGCGCGGCCGCCGGCGGTCAGCGGGCGAGCGGCTCCGGCGGCAGGTGGGCGGCCCGGACGTCGAGCAGCCAGCGCTCCACGGCCTCCTCGTCCGGCCGGTCCGGCAGCGGGGTGCGGATCCGGTCGAAGTCCCGCTCGGCCGCCGCGACCAGCGCCTCCGCCTCGTCCAGCGCCCCGCCCGCGACCCGCTCGCCGAATGCCCGGAACCACTCCGGGTCGGCCAGCCGGATCTCCAGCACCCCGGTCGCGTAGAGCACCCGTCCCTGGTGCAGCAGCCGGGCCAGGTGCCGGGCGTGCTTCGCCGACCGCAACCGCCCGCCGACGGACGCGTCCCGGGTGGTGAGCTTGCGGAACTGCTGGGTGGCGTAGCCGAGGTAGGCGTCCCGGACCCGGGGCGCGCTGAGGAAGGCCGAGCGGATCGCGATCAGCCGCTCGCCGAACCCGGTCCGGGTCTAGTAGCACTCGTCCGGCAGCCACAGGAGCTCAGTGGCCGTCGGGTTGCCGCTCAACGCCAGGAGGGCGTACTTCCTCGCCTCGTGCAGGGTCACGTCCGGGTCGGTGGTGACCACCGACTCCTTGGGCGGGTGCAGGCCGCGGAAGGCCACCGTGGGGGCCGCGAAGACGCCGAGCCGGTCCACGTCCGAGTCGGGGCCGGCCAGCCCGTACGCGACCGAGCCGACGATGCCGGAGAGCAGCAGGTGCATGCCGGCCATGATGGCGGATCGGGATCACCCGGAAAACCGGACTTCGACTGTCAGGTATCGGTGACACGGTGGGGACATGACGAAACCGCTGACAGGAAAGATCGCGCTCGTCGCCGGGGCGACCCGGGGCGCCGGCCGGCAGATCGCCGTCCAGCTCGGCGCCGCCGGGGCCACGGTCTACGCGACCGGCCGGACCACCCGGGAGCGCCGCTCCGAGCTGGACCGGCCGGAGACCATCGAGGAGACCGCCGAGCTGGTCACCGCGGCCGGCGGCACCGGCATCGGGGTCGCGGTCGACCACCTCGACCGGGACCAGGTACGCCGCCTGGTCGAGCGGATCGACGCCGAGCAGGGCCGGCTGGACGTGCTGGTGAACGACATCTGGGGTGCCGATCCGCTGATCACCTGGGAGAAGCCGGTCTGGGAGCAGCCCCTCGACGCCGGCTTCCGTACCCTGCGGCTGGCCGTGGACACCCACATCATCACCAGCCACTACGCGCTGCCGCTGCTGATCCGCAACCCGGGCGGCCTGGTCGTCGAGATCGGTGACGGCACCAAGGAGTACAACGACGGCGCCTACCGGCTCTCGGTCTTCTACGACCTGGCCAAGGTGTCGGTGAACCGGCTCGCCTTCACCCAGGCGCACGAGCTGGCCCCGCACGGCTGCACCGCCGTCGCGCTCACCCCCGGCTGGCTGCGCTCGGAGGCGATGCTGGAGCACTTCGGGGTCACCGAGGCCAACTGGCGCGACGGCGCGGCGAAGGAGCCGCACTTCGTCATGTCGGAGACGCCGGCCTTCGTCGGGCGCGCGGTGGCCGCCCTGGCCGCCGATCCGGACCGGGCCCGCTGGAACGGCGAGTCCGTCGACGCCGGCAGCCTCGCCCAGGTGTACGGCTTCACCGACCTCGACGGCACCCGCCCGCACTTCCTCCGCTACCACGAAGAGGTGATCAAGCCCGGCAAGCCGGCGGACGACAGCGGCTACCGCTGACCCTCCGGCCCCGCGTCGTACAGCGCCGCCGCACGGCGGGCCGCCTCGGCGAACCGCGCCCGCAGCTCCGGCGGGTCCAGCACCTCGACCTCCGGCCCGAGCCGGAGCAGCACGTCGTACGCCACCGGGACGGACTCGACGGGCAGCCGGGTCACCACCCACCCCTGCCCGTCGGGTTCGCCCGCCCCGGCCACCGCCTCCTCGTACGCGAAGGGGGCCTCGGCCACGTGCCGGAGCGCGCGCAGGCCGGCGGGGCTGAGCCGGACGGTGACCTCGGCGCGCAGCATGCTCCGCAGAAACGCCTCCGCCTGCTCCCGCCAGTACGCGCCCAGGTCGAAGCCCTCGTCCCGGTCGAAGGTGTCCGCGCCCGCCGTGACGCCGACCACCCGGTCCACCCGGTAGGTCCGGTAGCCGTCGCCGACCCGGCCGACCAGATACCAGACCCCGCTCTTCAGCACCAGCCCGTACGGCTGCACCGTGCGGGTCACCTCGCGCTCGCCGCGCCGGTAGCGCAGCTCGACCACCCGGTCCCGCCAGACCGCGCGGGCCAGCTCGGCCAGCCACGGCGGCGGGGTGGACTCCCGGAACCAGCCCGGCACGTCCAGGTGGAACCGCTGCCCGGTGCGGGCGGGCGCGTCCCGCAGGCTCGGCGGCAGCGCGGCGAGCACCTTCAGCTCGGCGGCGGCCACCGCGTCGGCCAGTCCCATGTCGCCGGCCGGGCCGGGCAGCCCGGCCAGGAAGAGCGCCTCCGCCTCGTCCCGGGTCAGCCCGGTGAGCCGGGTCCGGTAGCCGCCGAGCAGGCGGTAGCCGCCGGTTCGGCCCCGGTCCGCGTACACCGGCACGCCGGCGGCGGAGAGCGCCAGCACGTCCCGGTAGACGGTGCGCTCGGAGACCTCCAGCTCGCGGGCCAGCTCGGTCGCGGTCATCGTCTCCCGCGACTGGAGCAGCAGGATCAACGAGATCAGCCGGGACGCGCGCACCCGACCATCCTGCCCCGCGCCGGCCACGGTAGGGCTGTCCCCACCCTGGAGATACGAGGTGACCGTGTGTCGGCCGGGCCGCCCGGTGACGAGGCTGAGGACATGCGAATTCAGGGAACGGGGCGGCCGGTCGTCGAGCTGGTCGACGTGGTGCGGAGGTACGCCGGCGGCAGCGGGACACCGGCGCTGGCCGGGGTCACGGTCGCGTTCGGGGCGGGGACGTTCAGCGCGGTCATGGGGCCGTCCGGGTCGGGGAAGTCCACCCTGCTCCAGTGCGCCGCCGGGCTGGACCGGCCGGACGGCGGCCAGGTGCGCCTCGCCGGGCAGGACCTCGGGACGCTGCGCGAGCCGAAGCTCACCGAGGCCCGCCGCCGACGGGTGGGCTTCGTGTTCCAGTCGTACAACCTGATGGAGTCGCTGACGGTGTGGCAGAACGTGCTGCTGCCGCAGCGGCTCGCCGGGACCCGGCCGGACCGGGCGTGGGCCCGGGAGGTGCTGCACCGGGTGGGTCTCGCCGGGCGGGAGAAGGACCGCCCCGGGCAGCTCTCCGGCGGGCAGCGGCAACGGGTCGCGCTGGCCCGGGCGCTCGCCGCCCGGCCGGAGGTCATCTTCGCCGACGAGCCGACCGGGGCACTCGACCTCGGCGCCGGTCGCGAGGTGCTCACGCTGCTGCGCGAGGCGGTGGACGAACTGCGTACCGCGGTGGTGATGGTGACCCACGACCCGGCGGCGGCCGCCTGGGCCGACCGGGTCGTCTTCCTCGCCGACGGCCGGGTCGTCGACGAGCTGGCCGGCCCGACCGTCGAGACGGTGGCCGCGCGGATGACGGCGGTGACGACCGCATGATCCGCCTGGCGATCGGTACCCTGCGCCGCCACCGGGGCGCCTACCTCGGCACCTTCCTCGCCGCGCTGCTCGCCGTGGCGCTGCTGGCCGGGGCTGGCCTGCTGCTCTTCTCGGTGCTGACCGCGACCCCGCCGGCCGACCGGTTCGCCGCCACCACGGCGGTGGTCTCCGGCGCCCGCGAGGTCACCCTCACCACCACGAAGGAGAAGCACAAGAAGGGCAAGAACAAGACCAAGACCAAGGTGAAGACCGAACGGCTCAGCGGGGCGGGGACGCTGCCCGCCGACCTCACGACCCGCCTCGCCGGGCTGCCCGGGGTGGCGGGCGTCGTGCCCGACGTGGCCTTTCCCGTCGCGCTGACCACCGCCGCCGGGCGGCCGGTGCGCGGTGCCGACGCCGCCCCGGTGATCGGCCACGGCTGGTCGTCGGCCGCGCTCACCCCGTACCGGTTGCGCGCCGGACGCGCCCCGGCGGCCGGCGAGGTGGTCGTCGACGCCGACCTGGCCGCCCGCGGCGACCTCGCCGTCGGCGACCGGCTCCGGATCACCACCCGCACCGGGGTACGGACCCTGCGGCTGGCCGGCGTCGCCGCCCCCGCCGGTCGGGACGGGCTGCCCGCCCAGGGCGCGCTCTTCCTCGCCGACGGCGAGGTGGCCGCGGTGTCCGGACTGGCCGGCCCCACCGCCGTCGCGGTCCTCGCCGAGCCGGGCGCCGACCGGACGGCCCTGCTCGCGGCGGTCCGGGCCCGGGCCGGCGGTGCGCCGGTACTGACCGGGGTCGACCGGGTCCGGGCCGACCTGCCGGGGGCGCTGCCCGACTACCTCGGGCCGATCTCCGTCTTCGGCTTCACCATCGGGATCACCGCCTTCGCTGCGATCTTCGTGCTCACCGGCACCGTGGCGTTGGGCGTCCGGCAGCGGCTGCGCGAACTGGCCCTGCTGCGCACCATCGGGGCGACCCCGCGCCAGCTGCGGCGGCTGCTCGGCGTGGAGAGCCTGGTGCTCGCCGCCGTCGCCGCGCTGCCGGGACTGCCGCTCGGCGTGCTCGTGGCCCACCTGGTGGCGGCCCGGTTCCGGCACCTCGGGGTGGTGCCCGCCCAGTTCACCGTGCGGGTCAACCCGGTCGTGCTACTGCTCGCCGGGGGCGCCGGGGCGCTCGTCACCCTGGTCGCCGCCCGGTTCGCCGGCCGCCGTGCGGTACGGGTCGCCCCGGCCCAGGCGCTCGCCGAGACCGTCGTCGCGCCGCGCGGCGGGATGGCGGCCCGGGGTGCCGTGGCCCTGGTCGCGGCGGCCGGGGCGGTCGCCGTGCTGACCTTCGTGCCGCTCGGTGGCCCGTTCGGCATGGGCATGACCTTCATCTCCTCCGCGCTGCTGCTCTGCGCGGTCGCCGCTCTCGGCCCGCTGCTGGTCCGGCTGGTCTCCGCGGTGCCGGGCCGGCTCAGCGCCGGCACCGGTGCGGCGGGCTGGCTGGCCGCCGCCACCACCCGGGTGGAGGCCCGCCGCACCGCGGCGGTGGCCGTGCCTCTGGTGCTGATGTTCGCGATCAACGCGCCGCTGCTGCTCAACGGTGACTTGCTCACCCGGCTGGCCGGCGACCAGCAGGCGCAGCGGCTGACCGGAGCGGACACCCTGGTCACCGGGGCGGTCGGCCTGCCGCTCGGCACCGCCGAACGGGTGGCCACGCTGCCTGGCGTCACCGGTGCGGTGGCGACCATCCCCACCCGGGTGGTGCTCGCCCAGCACGGCAAGCCCCAGGACTACGCCGCCCAGGGCGTGCTCCGCACCGGTTCGGACGGCGCGCTCGACCTGGCCGTCGAGGCCGGTGCCCTGGCCGGGGACGGAACGTTCGCGGCGAGCGGCGACCTGGCCGACGCGTACCGCTGGCGGCTCGGCGACGAGGTGCCGATCTGGCTCGCCGACGGGGAACAGGTCGCCCTGCGCCTCTCCGCCCGCTACACCCGGCACCGCGGGTTCGGCGAGCTGACCCTGCCGGCCGGCCTGGTCGCCGCGCACGACCCGCGTGGACTGGTCACCATGGTCGCCCTGCGGGACTCCGACGGCGCGGTCGCCGAACGGATCCGGCAGCACTGGCCCGAGCTGCGGGTGGTGCCGACCGCGGCGGCGAACCGCACCGACGACGGCAACCAGCAGGGCGCGTGGGAGCTGCTGGTGGTGGTGTCGCTGGGCTTCACGGCGATCGCGGTGGTGAACACCTTCGCCATCTCGGCCGCCGCCCGCCGCCGGGAGTTCACGGACCTGCGGCTGGCCGGCGCGACCGGCCGGCAGGTGCACCGCCTGGTGGATCGGGAGGCGCTGATCACCGTGCTGGCCGCGCTGGTCCTGGGCGTCGCCGTCACCAGCGCCGTGGTCGTCCCGTTCAGCCTCGCCCAGGACGGCGTCCTCCGGCTGGTGGTGGCCCCCGGGACGTACCTGACGCTGCTCGGTGGGGTGGCCGGGCTGGGGCTGCTCGCCGGCGCGCTGCCCGTCCGGCTCGTGCAACGGCGGCGTGACCTGCCGGCCCTGGGCGACCGGTGATCTTCCGCTCGCGGACCGCCGCCGGTACGCCGGTGGCGGTCCGGCCCGCTACGATCCGCCGCGTGACGACGGCGACCGCCCGGAGCCTCGGGTACCTGGCGGCCGGGATCCTGGCCGGCGCCGCCGGATTCGCCTGGACCGTGGCCGCGCTGCTCGCCGTCGGCCTGCTCGCGGTGACCCAGCTCGGCGGCCCGGCGTTCCTCGGGGCCGCCTGGGTCACCCGCCGGCTCGCCGCCGTGGAGCGTCGGCGGGTCGGCTGGGTCCTCGGCCGGCCGCTGGACGAGCCGTACGAGCCGGCCGCGCCGGGCACGGTACGCGAACGGGTCGCCCAGGTGGCCCGGCAGCCGGCCACCTGGCGGGACCTGGCGTGGCTGGCGGTGTCCTTCCCGCTGGGCCTGGTGAGCGGGGTGGCCGGCCTGGTGGTGACCGCCGTCCTGCTGGGCGCGGTGGCCGCCCCCGCCTGGCTCTGGGCGGTGCCCAACCCCCGGGCGCCGTGGCTGCTGCGACCGCTGCTCACCACCACCCCGGGCCGGTTCGCCCTCACCGCCCTCGGGCTGCTGTTGCTGCCGGTCGGTGCCGCGCTGGTCCGGCGGTTGGCCGCCGCGGTGACCACCGCCGCACGCGCCCTGCTGGCCCCTGGGGCGCACCTGCGGCTGGTGCGGGAGGCCGCCCGGCTGGCGGAGACCCGCTCCCGGGTGGTCGACGCGCAGGCCGCCGAGCTGCGCCGGATCGAACGCGACCTGCACGACGGCGCCCAGGCCCGGATCGTGGCCGCCGGCATGACCCTGGCGCTCGCCGCCCGGAAGCTGCGTGCCGACGGGGGACCCGCCCGGTCCGACGTGGACCTGGCCCGCCGGCAGCTCGACGACGCGCTCGCCGAACTGCGCCGGCTCGTCCGCGGCATCCACCCGCCGATCCTCACCGACCGGGGCCTGCACGCCGCCCTGGCCGCGCTGGCCGCGGACAGCCCGCTCGCCGTCCAGCTGCGCGGCGACCCGGCCGGACGCTACCCGGCGGCGGTGGAGTCGGCGGCCTACTTCGTCGTCGCCGAAGGGCTGGCGAACGCGGGCAAGCATGCCGAGGCGTCCCGGTGCAGCATCCTGCTGACCCGTACCGCCGGCGCGCTGGCGGTGACCCTGACCGACGACGGCCGGGGCGGCGCCGACCCCACCGGCGGCGGGCTCGACGGCCTGCGTCGCCGCGTCGAGGCCCTGGACGGGACGCTGACCCTGACCAGTCCACCGGGCGGCCCGACCGTCCTGCACGCGGAGTTGCCATGCGCATCGTGATCGCCGAAGACCTGCTGCTCCTGCGCGACGGGCTGGTGCGGCTGCTCACCGACACCGGCCACCAGGTGGTGGCCGCGGTGGACAACGCCGACGACCTGGTCGAGGCCGTCGAGCGGCACCGGCCGGACCTGTCCCTGGTGGACGTCCGGCTGCCGCCCGGCTTCCGGGACGAGGGGTTGCGCGCCGCGCTCCGGCTGCGGGCGGACGGCCGGGACGTCCGGGTGCTGATCCTGTCCCAGTACGTCGAGCGGGCGTACGCGGCCGACCTGCTCGCCGACGGCCGGGGCGGGGTGGGTTACCTGCTGAAGGACCGGGTGACCGCGCTCGACGACTTCCTGGACGCGGTGGACCGGGTGGCGGCCGGCGGGACCGTGATGGACCCCGAGGTGGTACGCCAGCTCTTCACCCGCAACAGCCGGCGTTCCGGGGTGGACGCGCTGACCCCGCGCGAACGCGAGGTGCTGGGGCTGATGGCGCAGGGCATGTCGAACTCGGCGATCTGTGCGGCGCTGGTGCTCGCCCCGGTGAGCGTGGAGAAGCACATCACCAACATCTTCACCAAGCTCGACCTGCCGCCCGCCGACGACGCGCACCGCCGGGTACGGGCCGTGCTCGCGTACCTGAACGGCTGATCCGCCCCGCTAGGCTCTCCGGTCGTGGACGCACCCCGCCTCGCCGCGCCCGTGACCGGCGCCGTCACCCGCTTCCTCGCCGGCGCCGGCCTGCTGCTGCGCGGCCTCGCCCTCTACGTCCGCAGCCCCGGGCTGATGCTGCTGGGGATCGTGCCGGCGCTGATCTCCGGGGCGCTCTTCGTCGCCGCCTTCGCCACCCTGCTGTACTTCGTGGACGAGCTGGCCGCGCTGGTCACCCCGTTCGCGGACGACTGGTCGAGCACCTGGCGGGGACTGATTCGGGTGATCGCCGGGCTGGCCGTGGTGGGGCTGGCCGGGCTGCTCGGGGTGCTCACCTTCACCGCGGTCACCCTGGCCATCGGCGACCCCTTCTACGAGAAGATCTCCGAGCGGGTGGAGGACCGGCTGGGTGGCACCCCGGGCGCGGTCGAGGTGCCCTTCTGGGCCTCGCTGCGGCGCAGCGTCGCCGACTCGCTGCGACTGGTGGCGATCTCCGCGCTGGTCGGCGTACCCCTCTTCGCGGCCGGCTTCCTCCCGGTGGTGGGCCAGACGGTCGTCCCGGTGATCGGAGCGCTGGTGGGTGGCTGGTTCCTCGCCCTGGAGCTGGCCGGCGCGCCCTTCTACCGGCGTGGCATGCGGCTGCCGGACCGCCGGTCGATACTCAAGGCGGACCGGCCGACCACCCTCGGCTTCGGGGTGGCCGTCTTCGTCTGCTTCCTGATCCCGCTCGGCGCGGTGCTGGTCATGCCGGCCGCCGTCGCCGGGGCCACCCTGCTGGCCCGCCGGTCCCTGGGGCAGCCCGTCGAGGAGGGGTGACATGGAGATCCTGCTGGTCGAGGGGGACATCACCGTCCAGCCGATCGACGCGATCGTCAACGCGGCGAACTCCTCGCTGCTCGGCGGCGGCGGGGTGGACGGCGCGATCCACCGCCGGGGCGGCCCGGCGATCCTGGCGGCGTGCCGGGCCCTGCGCGCCTCCCGCTACGGCAAGGGGCTGCCGACCGGTCAGGCCGTCGCCACCACCGCCGGCAACCTGCCGGCCCGCTGGGTGATCCACACGGTGGGGCCGGTCTTCTCCGCCCGGGAGGACCGGTCGGCGCTGCTGCGCGCCTGCTACGCCAACAGCCTGGCGGTCGCCGACGAGCTGGGCGCGATGGCGGTCGCCTTCCCGCTGATCTCCGCCGGGGTCTACGGCTGGCCGGTCGAGGACGCCGTCCACCAGGCGCTGACCGTGCTGCACGGGGCCACCCCGCAGCACGTCACCGAGGCCCGGCTGGTGCTCTTCGGCGCCGAGACGTACGCGCTCGCGGCGCGGGTCGCCGCCGGGTTCAGCTGAGCGGGCGCCGGCAGGACCACTGGCTGTCCACCGGCCGGTAGCCGAGCCGGGCGTTGATGGCCAGCATCGGCGCGTTCGCCTCGTCGTTCGAGGTGTACGCGGTGCGTACCCCGGCCGCCGCGGCGCGGTGCAGCGCGGCCTGCTTGGTCAGCCGGGCCAGACCTCGGCCGCGGTGTCCCGGCACGGTGCCGGTGAAGTCCGACCACATCCGGTCGCCGTCCCGCTTGACCAGGCTGAGGGCGACCACCTCGCCGTCCACCTCGGCGACCGTGCTGGCCTCCCGGTCCAGTCCCGGGTTGTCCCAGACCTCGTGGTGCCAGAGGTCGTAGCCGAGCACGTCCGTCGGGACGTCGCCCGGCTCGTCCAACGACGACTCGGCGTCCGCCCGGTGGATCCGGCGCGGGTCGAGCCCGGCGGCCGGCAGCAGCCGTACGCCCGGCGGCGGCTCGGGCATCGGCGGGGCGGGCAGGAGGTCGAGCGCCGAGTAGCGCAGCTCGCGGCTGGGCGTGAAGCCGTGCCGCTCGGCGAACGGCAGGGACTCGGCGCGGGAGTGGGTGAGCACCCGGGTCGCCCCGATCGTCCGCAGGTGGCCGAGCGCGGCGTCGAGAAGGGCGGTGCCGATGCCCCGGAGCCGGTGCGCCGGGTGCACGTGCAGGGTGGAGATCTCGCCCACGCCCGGCGTCGAGGTCTGCGTGTTGCGGTACGCCGATGCCCAGCCGACCACCTGCCCGTCCGCCTCCGCCGCCCAGGCCGTCCAGTCCTCGTTGGGCGGCGGCTGGGCGATCATGCGGGCGGTGGACTCGACCCCGCGCACCAGATACGGGAAGACGAGGGCTCGCAGCGCCACGACGGCGGACGCGTCCTCCGGACGGGCGGGGCGGATCAGGGCATCGGTCACCGGCCGACCCTAGATGCCGTCATACGCCACGGGCGACCGGTTAAACCGGGGCCCGGCCGGCGCGCAACGCGTCGGCCGGGCCCCTCCTCGCACCTCAGGCGGACTCGCGGACGACCAGCTCGGTCGGCAGCATGAGGGCCTGCTCGACCTCCTCGCCCGCCGCGATCCGGAGCAGTTGGCGGGTCATCGCCCGGCCCAGCTCCACTATCGGTTGCCGGATGGTGGTCAGCGGCGGTTCGGTGTAGGCCGCCGTCTCGATGTCGTCGAAGCCGATCACCGCGACGTCCTGCGGCACCCGCCGCCCCGCCTCGCGGAGGGTACGCAGCGCGGCGTGCGCCATCAGGTCCGAGGCGGCGAAGACGGCGTCCAGGTCCGGGTGCTCGGCCAGCAGCTGCCGCATCGCCGCCGTGCCGGACTCCCGGGTGAAGTCGCCGTACGCGATCAGCACCGGCAGCCCCGCCGCGGTGACCGTGTCCCGGTAGCCCTGCAGCCGCTCGATGCCGGCGACCATGTCCTGCGGTCCGGCGATGGTGGCGATCCGCCGCCGGCCGCTCTCAAGGAGGTACCGGACCGCCCGGGTGACCCCGCCGACGTGGTCGACGTCGACGTACGGCACCTCTGCGCCGTCCAGCGGCCGGCCGCTGCACACCACCGGGATGCCCAGCCGGGCCAGCCGGCCGGGGAGCGGGTCCTCGCCGTGCAGCGAGGCGAAGAGCACCCCGTCGACGTGCCGGCCGGTGGTGTACCGCTCGACCCGTTCGTGCCCGGCCGGCGAGCCCGCCAGCATCAGCACGAGCTGCTTGTCCGCCGCCTCCAGTTCCTGGGCCGCCCCGCGGATGATCCCCGGGAAGACCTGGTCGTCGGAGAAGACCCGGGTGGCCGCCTCGGGCATGACCAGCGCGACCGAGTCGGTGCGCTGGGTGACCAGGCTGCGGGCGGCGAGGTTCGGGACGTACCCGAGTTCCTCGACCGCCCGGCGGACCGCCTGCTGGATCGGCTCCGCGACGGTGGTGGAACCGTTGACCACCCGGGAGACCGTGGCCCGGGACACGCCTGCCCGCTTGGCCACCGCCTCCAGGGTCGGTCGTTGTGCCGTCGTCATCCCCGTTACCACCACCTCGTCACAGCCCGTTCCGGGAGATCACCTCCTGGTACCAGCGGGCGCTTTCCTTCGGTGTGCGCCGCTGGGTCAGGTAGTCGACGTGGACGATCCCGAACCGCTTCCGGTAGCCCTCGGCCCATTCGAAGTTGTCCAGCAATGACCATACGAGATAGCCCCGCAGGTCGACCCCACGGGAGATGGCCTCGTGCACCGCGCGCAGGTGCCCGTCGAGGTAGGCGACCCGGTCGGTGTCGGCCACCCACCCGGTCCCGTCGGCGCCGGCCTGGTCCGGGAAGGCCGCCCCGTTCTCCGTAATGATCATCGGCAGCCCCGGGTGGTCGGCGGCCACCCGCTCCAGCAGCCGGGTGAGGCCGGCCGGCTCGATCATCCACCCCATGTCGGTGAGCGGCCCGACCGGCGGCAGGAACTCGACGCTGCCCGCGCTGCCCGGGTACGCGCTGCCGCCCGCGCCGCCCGCCCGTCCGGCGACGTAGGTGGGCGCGTAGTAGTTGATGCCGAGCAGGTCGATCGGTGCGGCGATCACCTTCTCGTCCCCGTCCCGGATGAAGTCCGGCTCGACCAGCCGGCTCACGTGCGCCAGCACGTCGTCCGGGTAGCCGGCTCCGGTCAACGGGTCGAGGAAGATCCGGTTGTGCAGCCCGTCGACCAGCCGTACCGCGGCGGCGTCCGCCGGGCTGTCGGCGTCCGCCGGCTGCACGTCGGCCAGGTTGAGGGTGATCCCCAGGACCTCCACGCCGGCCGCGCGCAGCGCCCGGGCGGCCAGGCCGTGGCCGAGCAGCAGATGGTGTACGGCCCGGAACGCCGCCCCCGCGTCCTGCCCGCCCGGGGCGTGCAGGCCGTTGCCGTAGCCGAGGTACGCCGAGCACCACGGCTCGTTGAGCGTGGTCCAGGTGCGGACCCGGTCCCCGAGCCGCCGGTGGACGGCGACCGCGTAGTCGGCGAAGTGCTCGGCGGTCTCCCGGGCGGTCCAGCCGCCCCGGTCCTCCAGCGCCTGCGGCAGGTCCCAGTGGTAGAGCGTGACCAGCGGGTCGATGCCCCGGGCCAGCAGGGCGTCGACCAGCCGGTCGTAGAAGTCCAGGCCGCGGGGGTTGACCGGGCCGGTGCCGTCCGGCCGGATCCGGGGCCAGGCGACCGAGAAGCGGTACGCCTTCAGGCCGAGCTCCGCCATCATCGCCACGTCGTCGGCGTACCGGTGGTAGTGGTCGCAGGCGACGTCGCCGGTGTGTCCCTGGAACACCTTGCCCGGCGTACGGCTGAAGGTGTCCCAGATGGACGGTCCGCGGCCGTCCTCCCGGACGGCGCCCTCGATCTGGTAGGCGGCGGTGGCCGCGCCCCAGACGAAGTTCTCGGGGAATCGCAGCTCGCTCGTCGCGCTCACGCCTTGACCGCACCTTCCATGATGCCGCCGATGATCTGGCGGCCGAACACGATGAACACCAGCAGCAGGGGAAGGGTGGCGATGGCCGTTCCGGTGAACACCTGCGACATGTCCTGGTAGTAGCCGTCGGAGAGGGCCCGCAGCGACAGCTGCACGGTCGGGTTCTCCGGGTCGTTCAGCACCGCGTACGGCCAGAGGAAGTCGTTCCAGGTGGTCATGAAGGTGAGCAGGCCCAGTACCGCGGCGGCCGGGCGCAGCGCCGGCAGCACCACGTTCCAGTAGATCCGGGCGGTGTTGCAGCCGTCCACCCGGGCCGCCTCGATCAGCTCGGTGCTGACCGCCTGGCCGGCGTACTGGCGCATCATGAACACGCCGAAGCCGGTGACCAGCGCCGGCACGATCACCGCGGGCAGCCGGTCGTTCCAGTTCAACCTGGTCATCAGCAGGTACAGCGGGATGACGCCGAGCTGGGTGGGCACCATCATGGTGGCCACGATGATCAGCAGCAGCGCGTTGCGCCCGCGGAAGCGCAGCTTGGCGAAGGCGAACCCGGCCAGCGTGGAGAAGAACACCACGGAGACGGTGACCGTGCCGGCCACGATCGCCGAGTTGATCAGACCGGTGAGGAAGTACGCGTCGGTGTTCTCGAAGAGCCGGGCGATGTTGGCGCCGAGGTTGCCGCCCGGGGTGACCGGGGGCGGGACCTGGCCCATGGCGTCGCTGGTCCGACTGGCCACCACGAACATCCAGTAGATCGGGAAGATCGACAGGACGGCCGTGAGGGCCAGCGCCAGGTAGGTGAGCCGGCCGGCCGACCAGAGGCGGGTCATCGGGTGCCCTCCTTGCGGGCGCCGCCGCCGAGCCGGCGGAGGAGCAGGACGTTGACGGCCGCGACCACCGCGATCAGCGCGAACAGCAGCCAGGCGATCGCCGAGCCGTAGCCGAAGTTGTAGTGCGGCGCGAAGGCGTTCTCGAACATGTACATGGTCACCGTCTGCGACTCGCGCAGCGGGCCGCCGCGGATCGCGTTGGTGCCGGAGTTGAAGAGCCGGGGCTCGGTGAAGAGCTGAAGGCCGCCGATGGTGGAGATGATGACCGCGAAGATGATGATCGGCTTCAGCAGCGGCACCGTGATCGACCAGAACTGCCGCGATCGGCTCGCACCGTCGATCGAGGCGGACTCGTAGAGGTCGCGCGGGATGGCCTGCATGGCGGCCAGGAAGATCAGGGCGTTGTAGCCGGTCCACCGCCAGTCGACCATGGTGGAGATGGCCACCCAGGAGGCGATCCGGTTGGCCTTCCAGTCGATCGCGTCGATGCCGACGTGGTCGAGCAGCCAGTTGATCATGCCGAACTCGCGGCCGAAGAGGACGGCGAAGACGATCGCCACCGCGGCGGTGGAGGTGACGTTCGGGATCAGCACCGCCATCCGCCAGGTGGTCCGGGCCCGCAGCTGGCGGTTGAGCAGGTTGGCCAGCCAGAGGGCGGCCAGCAGCTGCGGGATGGTGGAGATGACGAAGATGCCGAGCGTGTTGACCACCGAGTGCCAGAAGTCCGGGTCGGCCAGGAGCTGGCTGTAGTTGTCGAACCCGACGTACGGGTGGTCGACGCCGAGCAGATCCCAGTCGTGCAGCGAGACCCAGAACGTGTACGCCAGCGGGTAGATCCCGAACACCCCGAAGAGCAGGAAGAACGGGGCGATGTAGAGGTAGGGCGAGTACTTCGTGTCGAACCGGCTGAGCCGGTTGCCCCGGGTGGGGCGGGCGATGCGGTGCGCCGGCCTGACCGGCGGGCGGGCGTCGAGCTGGACTGCCATGGCCCGTGACTCCTTTCCGCCGTGCGGGCGGTGCCCCGTCGTCGGGGCCCCGCCCGCACGCACTGGCTCGGGTTACTTGGCAGCGGCCTTCTTGGCGTTCTCGACCGCGTCGGCCCAGCCCTGCTCCGGGGTGCGCTTGCCCAGCTCCACGGTGCGGACCGCGTTCTCCACCTCGGTGCGTACGGCCTGGTTCTTCGGGCCCATGTAGACCGGCTTCAGGCTCTTGGCGCCGGTGGCGAAGATCTTGCCGACCGGGGCGTCCGAGAAGTAGGCGTTCTTCGAGTCGACGATCGCCGGGTCGTCGAGGGCCTGCGGCGAGGAGGGCAGCGGGCCCTTGGCCTTGAAGGCGCCGATCTGGCCCTTGGCGCTGGTCAGGAACTTCGCCAGCTCGATCGCCTCGGCCTGGTGCTTGCTCTGCTTCGGCACGGCGAGGAACGAGCCGCCCCAGTTGCCGCCGTTGCCGGGGACCTGGGCGATGTCCCACTTGCCCTTCGCGCCCGGGCCGGCGTTGCCCTCGATGACGCCGGTCATCCAGGCCGGGCAGGCGATGGTGGCGAACTTCGACTGCTTGAACGCCGACACCCACTCCTCCGACCAGGAGCCGTACTTGCCGGAGAGCCCCGAGTCGATGATGTCCATGGTGGTGTCGTACGCCTGCTTGACCGCCGGGTTGCTGTCCACGACCAGGTTGTTGCTGGTGTCGTAGTAGCTGTAGCCGGTGGTGTTGCCGGCGGTCTGGAGCAGGATGGTGTTGAAGGTGTTGGTGGCGGCGTCGAGGAACGCGGCGCCGGTGTTCTTCGCCTTGAACTGCTCGCCGACCTTGATGTAGTCCTGCCAGGTGGGCCAGAGCTTGGACACCGCCTCGCGGTCGGTGGGCAGGCCGGCCTTGGCGAACAGGTCCTTGCGGTAGCACATGGCCATGCCGCCGACGTCGGTGCCGAGGCCGATCAGCTGCTTGCCGTCGGCGGTCAGGCCCTGGTTCCACTTCCAGTCGAGGAAGTTGCCCTTGAGGTCGGCCGCGCCGTGGTCGAGCAGGTTGACGAAGTTCTGCGGGTTGGCCTTGTACTCGACGAGCAGGCCCTCCTCGATGGCGACGACGTCACCCGCGCCCTTGCCGGCGGCCAGCCACTGGGTGAGCTTCGGCGAGTACTCGTCGAGGTTGCTGCCGGTGCCCCGTTCGACGATCCGCACGTTGGGGTGGCTCGCCATGTACTCCTTGTAGAGGTCCTCGTAGCCGAACTGGCCGAAGACGTCGACGGTGAGCGTGACCGGACCGTCGGCGGCGGCCTTGTCGTCGCCGCCACCGCAGCCGGTGGCGCCGAGCAGCGCGGTGGTGGCGACCAGGGCCACCGCCGCCAGCCGGCGGCGTGTGAAGGTACCCATCTCTTATCTGACCCCTCTAGGTCGTAACGGGTGGTGGAGGGTGGTTCCGGTACTCGGAGAGCGCTCTCACGAAAGGGTGGTGGCTGCCCCGGCTCCTGTCAAGAGAGCGCTCTCAGACCGTTACGAAAACGCGGAGAGCGGCCTTTCCCCGTCGAGGGAAGGCCGCTCTCCGCGTCGCGTCGAGGGTGCCGGGCGGGGTCAGCCCACCCGCAGCCCACCGAGCAGCCGGCGGTCGCCGGCCACCCCCAGGGCGTCGAAGCCGATGCGGCCCATCAGGGCCAGCAGCAGGTCGCTCGCGGTCCCGGTGACCTGGGCCCGGGCGTGGTGCTCGTCGTGGTCCAGGATCGTCGCCGTGTCCAGCAGGGCCATGCCCTCGCCGCGCAGGCGCAGGAACCAGTCCTGGGCCGCGTCGGTCGCGGTCAACTGCACCACCCCGTGCCACTGGCCGGATTCGATCCGCCGGCCGGCCGGCAGCCAGGTGTCCAGCACCTCGCTCACCCCGTCGGCCGCGAGCTTGGCCTCGATCGGTTCCCCCGCACCGATGGCGAGCTGGGCGTCCCAGCGGTGGACCGCCGTCTCGTGCGCCACCCGGCGCGGCCAGAACCCGGCCTTCTTCGGCTGCGGCGCGAAATTCCACGCCGGGGCCTCCACGTCCAGCCCCTCGAAGAGCGCCATCAGCTGGTCGGATTCCCGCCGGTACCACTCCGCGGCGGTCAGCCCGGCCGGCGGCTCCGGGTCGCGCCGCTCCGGTCGGGTGGCCGTCCCCGCCGTCACCACGGTGCGGGCCCAGACGTAGACGCGGGTGAGGTGATGAGCGAGGTCGGCGACCGTCCAGCCGGGACAGGAGAGCACCGGTGTCTCCGGGGGCGCCTCCGCGACGGCGGCGGCGAAGGCGGGGCCCTCCGTCCGCAGCGCGCCGATCCAGAAGTCCTTCGTGCCGTGCAGTCTGCTCATCGCAATCCTCCCGGGGGTGACCCGGCCACCAGTGGGTGCCGCGGCTACCCCTCAGCCTAGGGTGAAAGGCGTGTCAGACGTCTACGCCGAACCGGCGACCGGAGCCGACCCGACCGACCCGGCCACCCTGGCGCGTTACACCACGCTCCGGCTCGGTGGCGCCGCCGGCCGGTTGGAGACCGCCACCAGCGCCGACGAAATCGTACAGAAGGTGCAGGATGCGGAGTCGCGGGACGAGTCGGTCCTCGTCCTCGCCGGGGGCAGCAACGTGGTGATCGGCGACCAGGGCTTCCCGGGCACGGTCGTGCTGATCCGGTCCCGCGGGTTCCGGGTGGTCGCCGAGGATGCGGACACGGTCACCGTCCGGGTCGAGGCCGGCGAGCCCTGGGACGACCTCGTTGCCGCCACCGTGGCGCGCGGCTGGTCGGGGTTGGAGTGCCTCTCCGGCATCCCCGGCTCGGCCGGCGCCACCCCGATCCAGAACGTCGGGGCGTACGGCCAGGAGGTCGCCGAGACGATCACCGCCGTTGAGGCGTACGACCGGACCGACGGGGCGGTGGTCCGGATCGACGCGGCCGACTGCGGGTTCGCATACCGGGGCAGCATCTTCAAGTACAGCGACCGCTGGGTGGTGCTCACGGTCGACTTCCGGCTGACCCGCTCCCCGGTCTCCGGCCCGGTCCGCTACGCCGAGCTGGCCCGCGCGCTCGGCGTCGAGGTGGGTGACCGGGTGCCGTTGGCCGACGCCCGGGCCACCGTGCTGCGGCTGCGCGCCGGCAAGGGCATGGTGCTCGACGCGGACGACCCGGACACCCGGTCGGTCGGCTCGTTCTTCACCAACCCGGTGCTGGAGCGGGAGGCGTACGAACTGCTCCGCCAGCGCGCCGGCGACCTCGGCGAGCCGCCGTCCTGGCCGGGCGCCGGCGACGTGGTGAAGGTGAGCGCCGCCTGGCTGATCGACAAGGCCGGCTTCGCCAAGGGGTTCGCGGGCCCGGACGGGGTCGCCATCTCGACCAAGCACACCCTGGCCCTCACCAACCGCAGCGGCACCGCCCCCACTGCCGCCCTCGTCGCCCTGGCCCGCGAGATCCGCGACGGCGTCCACGACCGCTTCGGCGTCACCCTTCACCCCGAACCCGTCCTCATCAACTGCACCATCTGACCCCCGCCCGCCTCGTCGATCTTGCACTTCCGGCCCTCGCAAACCGCGCATCACGGGCGCGGTGGGGGCCGCAAGTGCAAGATCGCCGCGCGGGGGGAGAGCGGTCAGTGCGGGGTGGGGGCGATGGCGGGCCAGGGGAGGGTGAGTTCGCCGTGGCGCCAGCGTCTCGGGCCGTCCAGCATCGGCCAGCCCGACGCGTGGACGGCCCTGACCGTCTCCAGCCAGCGCTGACGGGGGCCGAAGGGGGCGTAGCCGGCGGCGGCCTGCCAGGCGTCGTCCAGGGCGCTGATCAGGTCGTGGATCCGCTCACCCGGCACGTTGCGGTGGATCAGCGCCTTCGGCAGCCGCTCGGCGAGCGTCGCCGGGGTCTCCAGGGTGGTCAGCTTCGCCGACAGGGTCAGGCTGCGCGGGCCGTGCGCGTCCAGCAGCACCCAGCTACCCAACCGGCCCAGCTCGTCGCAGGTCCCCTCGACCAGCAACCCGCCTGGGGCCAGCCGCCCGGTGACCGTACGCCAGGCGTCGGCCACCTCGCCCTCGTCGTACTGGCGCAGCACGTTGAACGCGCGGACCAGCGCGGGCCGGAGGCCGGCCAGCTCGAAGCCGCCCCGCGCGAAGGTCAGCCCGGGTGGGTCGGCGGCGGGCTGGGCGGCGGCCACGCGTACCGGATCGATCTCCAGCCCGACCACCCGGACGTCGGCGCGGACCCCGGCGGCCAGCCGGGCCCGGAGCTCGACGGCGGTGATCGGGGTGGCGCCGTAGCCCAGGTCGACCACCAGCGGGTCGGCGGCGGCCCGCAGCGCGTCGCCGCAGGTCTCGACGATCCAGTTGTCCACCCGCCGGAGCCGGTTCGGGTTGGTCGTCCCCCGGGTCACCACCCCGAGCGGCCGGTGCCGCATCAGGCTGTCCGGTGCACCTTGTGCTGAGCGGCCTGGGCCAGCGGGCGGACCACCAGCTGGTCGACGTTGACGTGGTGCGGCCGGGTGGCGCACCAGGCCACACAGTCGGCGATGTCGTCGGCGACCAGCGGCTCGGCCACCCCGGCGTAGACCGCGGCGGCCTTGTCCGCGTCGCCGCCGAACCGGACCAGGCCGAACTCCTCGGTCCGCACCATCCCCGGGTCGATCTCGATCACCCGCACCGGCCGGCCGCACAGCTCCAGCCGGAGCGTGCCGGCGACCGCCGTCTGCGCGTGCTTGGCCGCGGTGTAGCCACCGCCGCCCTCGTAGACGACCTGGCCGGCGGTGGAGCTGATGATCACGATGGTGCCGGCGCCGGACGCCTCCAGCGCGGGCAGCAGCGCCTGGGTGACGCGGACCGTGCCGAGGACGTTCACCTCGTACATCCACTGCCAGTCGCCCACCGAGCCGGACTCCACCGGGTCCAGGCCGCGCGCCCCGCCCGCGTTGTTGACCAGCAGGGTGACCGGGCCGGGCGCGGCGGCGGCCGCGGCGGCCAGGCCGGCGACCGACTCGTCGGAGGTGACGTCGCAGTCCACCGCGGTGGCCGCGCCGCCGGCCGCCTCGATCTCGGCGACCAGATTGGCCAGCCGGTCGGTACGCCGGGCGGCGGCGAGCACGTGGAAACCCTCGGTGGCCAGCCGGCGGGCGGTGGCCGCGCCGATCCCGCTGGACGCCCCGGTGACGATCGCGACAGAGGTCATCAGGTCATTCTCCCCCGGACCTCGCACGGGTGCGGTGATGAGGTCCGTCACGCCGGGGACCGGCCGAGGCGAATTTCCGAAGCCCGATGGGGAAGATGACATCCGGCGCGGAGGTTGACCGGAAAGCGCCGGTCGTGCGGGACGGCAGCAACCGTGACAGAGGGAGCGGACGTGGCGGAACAGCACACCGGTGTCGGTCGTCAGCGAGGTGCCCTGCCGTGGCCGCGGCCCCGGCGGATCGCGACCCTCTCCGTACACACCTCGCCGCTGCACCAGCCCGGCACGGGCGACGCCGGCGGCATGAACGTCTACATCCTGGAGGTCGCCCGGCGGCTCGCCGAGGCCGAGGTCGAGGTGGAGATTTTCACCCGCGCCACCTCGGGCGACCTGCCGCCGGTGGTCGAGATGGCCCCGGGCGTGCACGTCCGGCACGTCACCTCCGGCCCTCTGGAGGGGCTGACCAAGGAGGAGCTGCCCGGGCAGCTCTGCGCCTTCACCGCCGGCGTGCTGCGCGCCGAGGCGGCCCGCCCGCCGGGCCACTACGACCTGATCCACTCGCACTACTGGCTCTCCGGCCAGGTCGGCTGGCTGGCCAAGGAGCGCTGGGGGGTGCCGCTGGTGCACACCGCGCACACCCTGGCGAAGGTCAAGAACGCCCAGCTCGCCGCCGGCGACCGGCCCGAGCCGAAGGCCCGCGTGATCGGCGAGGAGCAGGTGGTCGCCGAGGCCGACCGGCTGGTCGCGAACACCCGGGTCGAGGCCCGTGATCTGCTCGACCGGTACGACGCCGACCCGGCGCGGGTGGCGGTGGTGGAGCCCGGCGTGGACCTGGACCGGTTCCGCCCGGCCGACGGCGACCGGGACCTCGCCAGGCTCGCCGCCCGCCGCCGCCTCGGGCTGCCCAGCACCGGGTACGTGGTGGCCTTCGTCGGCCGCATCCAGCCGCTCAAGGCCCCCGACGTGCTGGTCCGGGCGGCCGCCGCGCTGCGCGAGCGGGATCCTGCGCTCGCCGCCGAGCTGACCGTGGTGATCTGCGGCGGCCCCAGCGGCAGCGGCCTGGACCGGCCCACCGCCCTGATCGAGCTGGCCCACTCCCTCGGCGTCGCCGACCGGGTGCGCTTCCTGCCGCCGCAGACCGGCGACGACCTCCCCGCCCTCTACCGCGCCGCCGATCTGGTCGCGGTGCCCTCGCACAACGAGTCGTTCGGGCTGGTCGCCCTGGAGGCCCAGGCCTGCGGTACGCCGGTGCTGGCGGCGGCCGTGGGCGGGCTGGTGACGGCCGTCCGGGACGGGGTCAGCGGGGTGCTCATCGACGGCCACGACCCGGTCGACTGGGCCCGTACGCTGGCCCGCCTGCTGCCCGACCGGGTGCGCCGGGTGACGCTGGGGCGGGGCGCGGAGCGACACGCCCGCGACTTCTCCTGGCACCGTACGGTCTCCGGCCTGCTCGCCGTCTACGGCGAGGCGATCGCCGAACAGCGGGCCCGGCTGGCCGGCCGGCTCGCCGGTGATCCGGCCCTGTCCTGCTCCTGGTGACCGGGGTCGCCTGCCGCCGCGCGGGCCCGAGTTGCCGCGCGGCGCGGGCCCGGAAGCGACCGTAGAGTGGGTGCGATGAGCCGCAGGAGTGAGGTCGCCACGCTGATCGAGTCCGTCTGCGCCGAGCGCGAGCTGGAGTGCGAGGCCACCGGCGAGACGGCGTACGCGGTCACCCTGCCGGGCACCCACAAGCTCAAGACGATCTGCAACCTGATCGTCGGTGAGCACGCGCTGCGGGTCGAGGCGTTCGTGATGCGCCAGCCCGACGAGCGCCGCGAGGAGCTCTGGGCCTGGCTGCTCCAGCGCAACGCCCGCATGTACGGGGTGTCCTTCTCCATCGACGCGGTCGGCGACGTCTACCTGACCGGTCGGGTCAACCTGGCCGGGCTGGACGAGGACGAGTTGGACCGGCTGCTCGGCGCCGTGCTGACCTACGCGGACGAGTCCTTCGACAGCATGCTGGAGATCGGCTTCGGCACCGCGATCCGCCGGGAGTGGGAGTGGCGGGTCAAGCGGGGCGAGTCGACCGCCAACCTGGCCGCCTTCGCGCACCTCTTCGAGCCCTCGGCCGGTGCGACCTCCGGGGTCGGAGGTTCGGAGCCCTCCTGACGGGTATGCCGCACCGCGCGGTGCGGCGGATACGGGACCCACCGCGGGCCGAGGACGGACTGTCGAGGAGCGTGTCCCATGGCTCAGCGAAGCAGCTCAGGTCGCGGCACGACCGCGGCCAGGACCAAGCGTCAACCGGGCAACCAGACGGCGAACACGCCGAACATCTCCGAATCCGAGATCTCCCGGATGAAGGTGGACGACCTCCGCGGCCAGTTGCGCCGACGGGGCGTCTCCGGCCTCTCCGCCATGCGCAAGCCCGAGCTGGTGAAGACCCTCGCCCGGACGCTGCGGTCGGAGGGTCGGGGCGGCGCCGCACGTAAGCCCACCGGGCCGGCCGGACGCGCGGCGGCCACGAAGAAGGCGGCCGCCAAGAAGGCTCCCGCGAGGAAGGCGACGGCCAAGGCGGCACCCGCTGCCAAGGCTGCGGGCGCACGGGCGAAGAAGGCCGCCCCGGCGAAGAAGGCGCCGGCGAAGAGGGCGCCTGCCGCGAAGAGGGCGCCCGCCGCGAAGAGGGCGCCAGCCGCGAAGAAGGCGCCCGCCGCGAAGGCCACCACCGCGCGGGCCACCGGCGCGCGGGCCAAGGCGACGGGGGCCCGCAAGGCGGCGCCCGCCCGCCGGGCCACCCCATCCCGGCCCGTCCCCTCTGCGGGTACGGCGGCCACGGCGACCCCGGTGCGCAGCGGCCGGTCGTCGTCCCGGTCGGTGAGCTCGTCCCAGCAGATCACCTCGCCGAGCGACCGCCCGGAGCGTCCGGGCCGGAGCCTGGTGACGGCGAACCACGAGGTGATCCAGCGGTGGGCGCGGGCCCGCAACGCCAAACCCGCCACCATCGCCGGGACCGAGCGGGAAGGGCGCCCCGGGGTGCTCACGTTCAACATCCCCGGCTACCGGGAGAGCAGCCGGATCCGGGAGGTCAGCTGGGACGACTGGTTCCGGACCTTCGACCAGCGCGGCCTGAACCTGATCTACCAGGAGCAGATGCGGGACGGCCGGCAGAGCAACTTCTTCCGTACGGAGAACCCGAATCGGGAGGACGGGTGAGGTTTACGGGAATCGCTGGCGGGGATCCGATGTTGGCCATCACAGAGTCCGGAGCAGGCACAGCCGGATTTCCGACACGGGCGCTGTGACGGGCGGAACAGCGATCTGAGTTGAATCCCGAGATCCGGGCGAACTAACTTTATTGCACCGCGCCACGCTTGTAATCGTTCGGGGGAGCGGCGGATCGATCAGATCCGCGCAAGCGAGGCGCGAGGGATCGGGTGGAGCACACCGTTGGGGGACGGTGCCACCCGTGGAACCGGCGGCGCGTGCGGGCGACGCTTACGGGGGTGAGTGTCGCCCGCCGCCGCCGGGTGTACGGCGCGAGCGCCCATCCTGACGGGGGTCAGGGTGGGCGCTCGATGCCGTTCAGCGCTCTCCGGCCAGCGCCTTCTCCCGGCCGGCCACCGCCGACCGGAGCGCGGCGACCCGGCGCTCCCGGGACGGACCGGCCAGCAGGTGCCCGCCCGCCGCGACCAGTCCCAGGGCGGCCACCACCAGCCAGTGCCGCTCGCCCAGATGGTCGAGGCTGAGACCGCCGAGGGCCGGGGCGACGAAGGACGCGGCCGGGAAGGTCAGATAAAACACCGACTGGTAACGAGCGCGCAGCTCCGGCGGGGCGAGATCCGCGTTGATCTGCGCGTTCGGTGGCGCGGCGAGCATCTGCCCGACGGTCCACACCACCGCCGCGCCCAGGTAGAACGGCAGCTCGTCGGCAACGGCCAGCGCGCCGAAGCCGAGGGCCATCAGCCCGGTGGAGACCGACAGCACGGTCGCCTTCCGGTACGGCGCGATCAGCCGGGGCACGAAGAGCTGCCCGGCCACGATCAGCGCACCGCCGAGCGCCACCACCACGCCGTACGCGGAGGGGCGCAGGCCGTCGTCGCGCATCGCCAGCGGCATGATCGTCGAGGTCTGCATGGTGAGCACGGCCAGCAGGAAGGTCAGCCCGACGAAGACGAGGAAGACCCGGTCGGTCAGTGCGGTGTGCAGCCCCGGCCGGCGGCCCACCGGGGCGGGGACGCGGATCCGCCGGTCGAGCGTCTCGGGGACCTTCAGCGCGATCACCGCCGCCGCCGCGATGGTCGTGCCGGCGTCCACCAGGAAGAGCGCGAGGAAGCTCGCCTCGGCGAGCAGGCCCGCCAGCAGCGACGCCACCGCCATGCCCAGGTTGAACGCCCAGAACTGAAGGTTGAACGCGCGGGCGCGGCGGTCCTCGGGCACCACGTCGACGATCGCGGCCACGAAGGCGGGGCTGGGCATCGAGTGCACCACCCCGACCAGCGCGGCGAGCACGGCGATCACCAGCAGGTGCCGGCTGAACCCCAGCGCCACCATCAGCCCGGCCGCGCCGACGTGCGCGGCGAGCAGGGTGGAGCGCCGGCCCCACCGGTCCGCGAGCACCCCGCCGAGCAGCGTGCCGACCGCCCCGCCGGCCCCGTACGCCCCGACCACCACCCCGGCGAGGGCGGCCGACGCCCCGCGCGCGGCGGTCAGGTAGAGCGAGAGGAACAGCATCGCGAAGGCGCCGGCCCGGTTGATCAGCAGGCCGGACCAGAGGTACCAGAAGGTGGCGGGGAGCCCGCCGGCCGAATCGTCCCACCAGCGCCGCAGGCCGCGCACCCGTCCTCCATGAAGGTTTGTTAACTGCTCCGCCGTCGACCGTAGGCAGCCGGACCGACCCGCGCCAGCGTGGCGCTGCTCACCTCCCGGCGGCCTGCTCCGCTGCGGAAGGTCACCCGTCCGGGCTCCTACAAACTTGATGACGTGAACGGATCGGGCCGCCCGGGCCCCCGCGCCTCTCGGCCCCCGCGCCTCTCGGCCTCCGCGCCTCTCGGCCCCCCGGCCTCGACCATGTTCTTCCCCTCCGCGTTCCTCGTCGCCGCCGTGCTGAGCTTCGTGATGCTCGGCGAGGCGGTCCGCGAG
>NZ_JBSGJR010000022.1:0-31730 GCF_053605645.1 Micromonospora sp. NPDC003776 | reverse complement strand
CGCCCCGGCCCAGGATCATTCGATCCGGGCCGGGCCGGCGCATGTTCGGCGCCGCCCGCGCCGGGTCCGTGTCGACGCCGGCCCGGTGTGGTTTGTCGCCGGCATCCCGCAGTATCCGGAAATGCGGTCCCCGGCGCGATCATGGTGCTCTTCTCCGCCGACCAGATGCGCGACATGGGCTTCGACGACAGCGCGTCCGTCGAGTAGCCGAGAGCTGTCCTCGTCGGCACGGCCTGCCGGACTGACTCGATCCCGCACCGCCTCGGCGTCCCGGCGGGCCTCGTCGCGCTCGCCGCACCGGGACGTGGGCGGCTGGTCGATGCCGCCCATCCACCGCCGGGTGTGACCACTCGCGTGTCGATCCGGACGGCAGCCGCCCGAGGCGCCGGCGAGCAGCGCCGGACTCCCGGTCCGTAACGATCCGCTGCTGCCGATCGCTCCCCCGCGGACGAATGCCGCGAGCCGGCAGCCGCAAATCCATCACGCAGCGGAGGCGGGGCCTCACCGAAACGGATGATGGCGGCCCGTAAGACGCTCCCCTGAACCCCCGCATCCGCCGCGTGGTGGATGTCTGGCAGGCTGCCCGGAGCGCACGGCATGGCCAAGGCGGCAGTACGACCTCGTCTGAACGGGTAAGGAGAAGCGGTGGACGCGGCCGCGTGCGGACCGCCTGACGCACAGCGAAAGGAGACCCACCCCCTTGCTCTCGCACGGCGCAACCGCTCGTAACCTCGGCTACCACCCCTCCCTGGACGGCGTCCGCGCCCTGGCGATCATCGGCGTACTGCTGCTGCACCTCAGCCTCTGGGGTGCCGTGCCACACGTCACCCCCGGTGGTCACCTGGGCGTCGCGGTGTTCTTCGTGCTCTCCGGCTACCTGATCACGACACTGCTGATGGACGAGCACCACCGGACCGAAACCGTGGACATGCGCGCGTTCTACGTACGCCGGGCTGCCCGGTTGCTGCCGGCGCTGCTGCTCCTGCTCGCGGTCCACGCCCTCGTCTGGGGTACGCAGCAGCCGTCCTGGGCCATCGCTCTCCAGATCGCGGCGGGACTCTTCTACCTCACGAGCCTGGTGCACCCGGTGATCTTCGACGTCGGTGGCCTCGGCTGGACCTGGTCGCTCTCGGTCGAGGAGCACTTCTACCTGTTCTGGCCCGCCGTGCTGCGCCGCGCGCTCGCCGCGCCGCGGGGACGGACCATCGCCATGTGGTGCTGCGGCGCCATGATCGCCGTCGCCGTCACGCTGCGCGCGCTGCTCAACGACTCCGCCACCTGGCACGACTTCGTCTACTACTCCACGCCCGCGCGGATGGACGCGCTGGCCGTCGGGTGCCTCGCGGCGCTGGCCACGCACGGGCGCCGGCTGACCGTCCCGGTGCCGCTGATCTGGGCCGCGCTCGGCTTCCTGGTGATCTCCTACTTCGTGCCGGCCTTCGGCCAGGGAACAACCGTGATGAACCTGATCGGGCTTCCCCTGCTGTCGGTGGCGACCGTGGTGCTCATCCTCGGCCTCGTCGGGCGACCCGGGAGTGGGCCCGCGCGACTGCTCGCAGCCCGGCCGCTGGTGCACATCGGCAAGATCTCCTACGGGCTGTACCTGTGGAACATGCTGGCCGGCCAGAGCATGCGGATGATGTTCGGTGAGTCGCGGACCGGGTGGTTGGCGACGATCCTCGGTCTCGCGCTGACCGTCGTGGCCGTCGAACTGTCGTACTGGTGCCTGGAGCGACCGGTGCTGCGGTGGACCCGGCGCCGGCTCGCGGCGCGGCGGCAGCCGGCGGACCGCGTCGTCGTGCCGAGGCAGCTCGGGGCGGAGCGGCGGACGCCGCGGCCGGCCGTCGAGCCGGCAACCGTCGGCGCCGGCCGGACGTGATATCGCCTGCCCATGGGCAGCCGTTAGGAAGCCTCTCAGGAACGTCGATGGGCGGCCCGCGTTAGGCGGTACCTGCCAGATGACCGTTGCCGCTGGTCGGAAGGCGCGCCGGGGACATTGCCGGCGATTCAGCGGCGCGGCCGTCACCGCCCGTGGGCAATGCCTCAAGTAATTCTCAAATCCGGTTCGGATGATCCTTCGCAGCGAAGAACGTGCATACGCTCACCGCACCCGGCTCTCTCATGGTTCTCCCCGACCCCGTCACGGCGGCGACCGCCGTCGCGCACGGGGCTGACCCTGCGCGAGCTCGGCATGACCGTCGTGGAGGGATCGGCGCGACCCGCAGCAGCGCCGGCCACCACGTCAACCACGTCGCAAGCAGAAGGAGGGGAGAATGCGACGCATACGTCGGCGCATCGCGCTTCTCGCACTGCCCGCCCTGGTCGGAAGCGTTCTCATGGCAACGGAGCCCGCGGGTGCAGAGCCCGCCGGGTCGGCAGCCACGGCGGGCGCGGGACGGTCCCGCCTCGAGGATCCCGACGCCGTACGCCTCGTACGCATCCACCTGACCGGCGCCGCCATGCTGGACAAGGTGGTCGCCGCCGGCTTCGACCTCGAACACGGCCTCAAGCGCGTGCCCACCGGCATCGAGGGCGAGGCGGTGGTGACCGCCGGGCAGATCGCCGAACTCGGGGCGATGGGCGTCGAGGTCCTCGGCGACGGCGAGGGCTTCGCGTGGGGCGAGGAAGCCGACGGCGGCGTCCAGGCCCTCCGCGCGGACACTGTCCAGCCGCTCACCCATCAGGAGACGGTGCGGATCGTCCGCGCCGACTGGTTCACGACGAAGGGCCAGGGTTTCCTGTACGTCGAGGCACGAACCACCGAAGGGCAGCAGAGCAGCCCGGTCGTGACGATGCAGCTCGAGAACGACTCGGGCCCGGGCACGTCGTTCGGGTTCGCCCGGACGATGAGCCGCTTCGTCGACTCCGGGCAGTACATGTTCCACCGGAACCTGTTCAAGCTCGACACCCGCCCGAGCCAGCTGCGGGTCACGAGCTCGACCGGCGGCGTCGCCACAGGTTACGTCTCCAACTGGCTCGAGGACGCCGCGCCGCCGCTGACGGCGAACCCGGGATACCGGTCGGACTTCGTCGGCGGCTACCAGCACCCGCAGCAGCTCTACAGCCGCACCGAGGAGATCGCCCGCCAGTACCCGGACATCGCCGAGATCGTGTACCTGCCCAACAAGACCAACGGCTACCAGCGCAAGGCGCAGGCCACGATCGGTGGTACGGGGCAGGCCGCGGTCGTCGTCACCTCGGCGGCATGGGGGCACGAGGGCGGCAACGACATCACCGTCGAGTTCGTGAACCGGCCGGGGGCCGACCTGCCGCTTGAGGTCGAGGTGAACGGCAAGGCGGTTCGGGTTCTGCTCGCGAAGAACGCATCCGGCGCCCTCGCCAGCACCGCGGCGCAGGTGGCGAACGCGCTGAAGACGCAGTCCGGCGGCCTGATCGACCGGTCCCACCCGTACCGCACCAATGCCGGCACCGGCATCGTCCAGGCGACGTCGGCCCCGGTGGCGCTGACCGACTTCCTCGATGAGAAGCGCGCCGGCGCGCCGGAAGGCGAGGTGCCGCGCGGGCCGGCCACGATCCCGGTTCTGCGAATCGGCAAGCACCGCGACGGCAGGAACCCGGGTGTCCTGATCCAGGCGCAGGACCACGCCCGCGAGTGGGTGCCCGCGACGACCACCCTCGAGGCGGCCGAACGCCTGGTGCACAACTACAGGTCGGACTGGGAGACGAAGAAGATCGTCGACAACACCGACATCTTCCTCATCCTGTCGAACAACCCCGATGGGGCGAACTACAGCTTCTACAACTTCGCCTCCCAGCGTCGGAACATGACGAACCACTGCGCGGACGACAACGCCGACCCGGCCCGGCGCAACTCCTGGGGCGTCGACCTGAACCGGAACTACCGGGTCGGGTCGGGCCACGACGGCTACGCGGGTGGATCGACCAACTGTGTGAGCGACACCTATCAGGGGCCGGAGAAGCTGTCCGAGCCTGAGTCGAAGAACATCATCTGGCTGGTCGAGAAGCACTCGAACATCAAGTTCATGATGTCGGTGCACTCCAACGGCGGTCAGCTGTTCTGGCAGCCCGGCGCCTACATCGCGGACGGGCGGATCACCACGCCCCGCCCGCCTCTGGGTGACGAGGCGTTCTACTGGCAGTCGGCCGCCAGGATCCTGTCGCAGGTCAAGGCGCACCGGCAGACCGTCGTCACGCCGGAGAACGTGGGTGGTTCGTCGGACGTCCTCTACTCCTCCGCGGGCAACGTGCGCGAGGACCTGTACCACACCTACGGGATCTACGCCTTCGGCTGGGAGGTCGGCGGCTCGGTCTACAACCCGACCACCGGCAACTGGCAGGGCGGTTCATTCCAGCCCGCCTGGGTGGGAAACCCGGACCTCGTCAGCGGCCACTCCGAGACGATGGAGTACGCCAACGGGATCATGGAGATGTTCCGGATCGCGGCAGAGTGGGGCAAGGACCACCAGAGGCCGACGTCCCGGCTCGTCCCCGGCGGCGGGAAGTACCCGGGGCCGGTCGACGTGCGCTTCGAGACGAGTGAGCCGGCCACGATCTACTACACGACGGACGGCAGCCGTCCCACGCTCGAGTCGCCGCGCTACGAAGCGACCGAGTTCCGTGAGCCGGGACAGGTGTTCCACGTGACCGAGACGACGACGTTCCGCTGGTTCTCGGTCGACAGCGCCGGCAACATCGAGCAGAACTACGACCCGGCGAAGAACGACACGCGCAACAACCACCGCACGGCGACGATCACGGTCGCCGAGCAGTAGCCAGGCGGCAGCGGGCTGATCATTGCCTCGCCAGTGCGGTTCCGCCTGCACTGGCGAGGCGATGGTCGCGGCCGGTGGGTCGGGCGAGCCGGCTGAAGCGGACAAGCGACGAGTACGTCAGACGGTGATGACGACTTTGGCCCGCGCGTGCTCACCTTCGAGGTACCGGATGGCCTGGGGCACCTCGTGGAGTGGATAGGTACGGTCGATCACCGGGGTGAGGCGGCCGGCTTCGGCGTGGGCGCGGAGCGCGTCGAGGTGTTGCCGGCTGGGTGCCGTGGTGAGAGTGACGATGCGCTGCCGGACGAAGGGCGCCAGCAGCCGTCCGCGCGCGAGCAGCCAGACCGGTCCGATGAGACTGCCGCCGCGGTACACGCCACCACCGGAGAGCACCAGCGTCCCGGTCGGGGTCAGCGCCCGCCGGAGCGCGGCGAGTGAGCGGTTGCCGACCAGGTCGAACAGGACGTCGTGGCGGCGCGTGCCGTCGGCGAAGTCTTCGCGGGTGTAGTCGACGACGTGGTCGGCGCCGAGGGAACGGACCAGGTCGACGTTGCGGGTGCTGCACACCCCGGTCACGGTCGCGCCGAGCGCCTTGGCCAGTTGAACCGCCAGGGTGCCGACGCCGCCGGAGGCGCCGTTGATGAGGACGCGGTGGCCGGGTTCGACCCGCCCGACCTCGCGCAGTCCCATGAGGGCGGTGGTGCCGGCCAACGGCAGGGCGGCCGCCTGCTGCGGCGTCAGGTTCGCCGGCTTCGGCGCGATCAACGCCTCGGGCACGCAGAGGTACTCGGCGAAGGCACCGTTGGCGTCACCGAGGTCGCCGAAGACGGGGTCGCCGGGGCGCACCTGTCGCACGTCGGCGCCGACGGCCTTGACCCGGCCGGCGAAGTCACGGCCCCGGATGCGCGCCCTCGGCCGCGACCGCCCCATTGACAAGCGTGCCATCCGCGGATCGCCACGCATGACATGCCAATCGTAGGCGTTGAGCGCGGCGGCCTCGACCCGCACCAGCACCTCGCCGGGGGCAGGCACCGGCGCGGCGACATCGGCAAGCGTGAGCGTCTCCGGCGGCCCGTACCGATCTTGAATGATCGCCTTCATCTTCCCCTCCCTCGGTGTACGGCGTACACCCCATAGGGAACAGGCTAGGTGTACGGCGTACACCCGTCAAGGCGGTTATGGTTCAACCAGCCCGCCGCCGAAGACGAGGACGAGATGCCTGAGCAGGCTGAGACGCTGCGCCGGACGCCGCTGAGCAGGGACCGGATCCTGCGTGCCGCCGTCGCGCTCGCCGACGAGGCCGGGATCGAATCCCTCAGCATGCGCAACCTCGCCCAGGACCTGGGCGTCGTGCCGATGGCCCTCTACAAGCACGTGGCCAACAAGGACGAACTGCTCGACGGCATGATCGACGTCATCGTCAGTGAGATCGACCCACCGGTGCTGGGCACCGACTGGAAACACACGATCCGCCGGCGCATCCTCTCGGCGCGGCAGGTGCTGCGCCGCCACCCCTGGGCGCCGCTCGCGATCGAGTCGCGGAACATGGCGACGCCGGCCATCCTCGCCTACCTCGACTCGATGGTCGCGACGTTCCAGGCCGGCGGGTTCTCCGCCGACCTCGCCCACCACGTGATGCATGCCATGGGCAGCCGGATCCTGGGATTCAGCCAGGAACTGTTCGACGCCTCCCGGCAAGCCGGCCGGTCCGGCACGAGCAACCCCGACCAGCCGGCAGCCCTCCCGCCGGAGGTCGCCGCCCGATTCCCGCACCTCGCGGAGATCGCCATGGCGGCGTCCCACGACGACTCGGTGGTGGGGCAGGGCTGCGACGACCAGTTCGAGTTCGAGTTCGCGCTGGACCTGCTGCTGGACGGCATCGAGCGACTGCACCAGCAAGGCTGGACGTCGTCGCGCCGAGCCCGGTGAACGACCAGCACGAAGCACCGCCCTGGCTCGTCCCCCGTCGCATCCCGTCCGGGGCGGCCCGCGGGCGGTTGCGGCACCGATGCGCCCAGAGCAGCCAGGTTTCGGTTTCGCGCTCCGACCCGTCGGGCAGGACATGGCCGTGAGCGCCGCCGATGAGGTTTCCCCCGTCGAGTTCAGGCTGTCGATGAGCCGGCGGATCGTCCCGCTGATCGGCGCAGTGCTCGTCGCCGCGGCGCTGTTCGTCGCCTTCAACCTGGCAGCAGACCGGTCGTGGTGGAGAGGACTGTGGCAGATCGCCGTGTACGCCGCGATTTTCGCCCTCGCCCAGCACGTGGCGCGCCCGACGGGCTCCGGCTATCAGTCGCAACTGCCCTTACGGCTCACCAAGGAGCATCTGACAGTGGCCGGCCCGGGCGACATCACCTTGGCCCTTGAGTGGCCGAACATCGCCCGCGCCGAGATCCGCGGACGACTGCCCGCGTTCCTCCTCATCGAACCGGTCGACCCGGACCGCACCCAACCCCCGATGAAGAGATGGCAGTGGGCCGGACACGGGCAGAGCCGCCCCTACGAGATCCTGGTGCCACTCGCCTACATGACTCCGGGCCGGAGTGTGCTGCGCCGCGAACTGGCCCGCCGGCTGCCCACCGCCGCGGTCGAACGCCCGACCGAAGCGTGAGCGCACGAGACCGCGGCGGCAAGCCATACCGATTGGCTCGACCATGGGCATCAACCACCGACGGCGGCCCGCGACAGTTCCCGGACCGCCGTTTTGTCTACCAGGTGCCCGGCACGGCGTACCGGCCCGCTCGCGTCCGCTCAGCCGTCAGGTGTCGAGGCGCTCGATGATCGTCGCGTTGGCGGTGCCGCCGGCTTCACACATGGTCTGCAGGCCGTACCGGCCGCCGGTGCGTTCGAGCACGTGCAGCAGGGTGGTGGCCAGGCGGGCGCCGCTGGCCCCGAGTGGGTGGCCGAGGGCGATCGCCCCGCCGTCGATGTTCACCTTGGCCGGGTCGGCGCCGGTCTCGACGAGCCAGGCCAGCACCACCGACGAGAACGCTTCGTTGACCTCGAACGCGTCGATGTCGGCGAGGGTGAGCCCGGCCCGGGCCAGCACCTTGGCGGTGGCCGGGATGATGCCGGTGAGCATGAGGATCGGGTCGTCCCCGACGACCGTCGCCGTGTGGATCCGGGCGCGGGGGCGCCAGCCGCGCCGCCGCGCGGTCTCGCTGGTGGTGAGCAGCAACGCCGCCGAACCGTCGTTGAGCGGGCTGGAGTTGCCGGCGGTGACCTTCCAGTCGATCTCGCCGAAGCGGCTGGCCCAGTGTGCGGCGGCGAAGGCCGGCGGCAGCTCGGCGAGGCGGTCCACGGTGGTGTCGGGCCGGATGGTCTCGTCCCTGGCGATCTCGACGCCGGGCAGCGGGGCGACCTGGCTGTCGAAGTGCCCCTGGCGCCAGGCCTCGGCGGCCCGGTGGTGACTGGTGGCGGCGTACTCGTCGAGCTGGACGCGGGACAGGCCCCACTTGCGGGCGATCAGCTCGGCGCTGACGCCCTGCGGGATGAGCCCGCCGGGGTAGCGCGCGGCGACCGCCGGTCCGGCGACGTCGGCCCGCGCGCCGTCGACGACGGCTGAGCTGCCGATCGGCACCCGGCTCATCGATTCCACGCCGGAGGCGACCACGATGTCGTACGCCCCGGCGACCAGGCCTTGGGCGGCGAAGCTCAGCGCTTGCTGGCTGCTGCCGCACTGCCGGTCGACGGTCACCCCGGGCACGGATTCGGGCAGCCCGGCGGCGAGGGCGGCGAGCCGGGTGGTGTTGGTGCTCTGCTCGCCGACCTGGCCGACGGCACCGCCGATGACGTCGTCGATCTCGACCGGGTCGAGGCCGGGGACCCGGGCGACGAGGCTGCGCAGCGCGTGTGCGTGCAGCTCGACGGGGTGGACCTGCGGGTACGCGCCCCGCTTCGCCTTGCCGATGGGGGTTCGTACCGCCTCGACGATGACCGCGTCCCGCATCAGTGCCTCCTGCCGGTGGGGTCGGACCGATTGGTCCCGGACCGATTGGTCCGATCATGCTCGCCCCGGGCCACGCCGGTCAATCGTTGGCGGACCGACCGGTCCGTTATCCTTGCCACAGCCGAGGCAAAGGGAGGACGGCCATGGCGCGCACTGCCGCCCCGGGCAGCCGGGAACGGATCCTGCGCACGGCCGGCGACCTGTTCTACCGGCACGGCGTCCGGGCCGTCGGGATGAACCAGGTGATCGCCGCGGCCGGCTGCGGCAAGAACCTGCTCTACACCCACTTCCCCAGCAAGAACGACCTGGTGGCCGCATACCTGCGGGCCTGCCGGGTGGTGCGGGACCGGGACTCGGCGGCCGCCACCGCCGGCGCGGATGATCCGGCGGCACGCCTGCGCGCGCTCGTCGCGGAGATCGCCGCCAGTGCCACCCGGCCGGACTTCCGCGGCTGCGCGTTCCGGATGTACCTCACCGAATTCCCGCAGGACGAGGGTGAGCCCGCCCGGGTCGCCCGGGACTACCTGCGCGACACCCGAGCCGAGATCGACGACCTCGTGGGCCGGCTAGACGTGGCGGACCCGGGCCAGCTCGCCGACCGGATCTGGCTGATCGTGGAGGGGATCTACGCCAGCGCCGCCCGCAACGACCCGACCATCACGTCCGCCGCCACGCGGCTCGTCGACGACCTGCTCGCCGCCGCCGTGCCCCGCTGAGCGGACGTGCGGCGGTAAGTCAGCAGGCGACGCGGCAGGACGCCGACGGCACGGCCGCTGCTCGCCGTCGCAGTCCATGACATCTTGAGGCCGGGCCCGAGCCTCCCCCCGCCGCCAATTTCTCGATCGCGATCGGGGTACTGGTCCCGGTTCCGCCCTCCTATCGATGGTGTTGGTGGAACGATGGAAGGCGTGGCAACTGCGAAAACTTCTATGCCTTCGATCTCACCGCTTGCCGGCGAGCCGATCAAGCGCGCCGATGCCGAGCGGCTCGCGGGAGTGCTGAAGGCGTTCGCCGACCCGGCTCGACTGCGGCTGCTCAGCCTGATCCAGTCGGCCCCACAGGGCGAGGCGTCCGTGACCGACCTGACCGCGCCGCTCGGCCTGTCTCAGCCGACGGTGAGTCATCACCTTCGGATCCTCACCGAGGCCGGCCTGCTCGAGCGGGAGAAGCGCGGGGTCTGGGCGTACTACCGGGTGGTGCCGTCCGCCATCGCGGCGATAGCCGACCTGTTGACCCCGCCCCGAAAGCGGGCAACGAAGAAGGCTCGCTGAGCGGTGGCCCACCGCGGCCGGCCGTCGGTCGGGCCGACAGGATGATCCGGCGCGCCCACCACCCCTCGTCTCGGCGCATCCTCTGGGGTGTCCGTGAACGCTGTTCGGTACCCGGTATCGGCCACGTCGCGGACACGCCGTCGCTGACACCGCCCGATGGCACGCCGGTGTGGGGGCGGCGAATGACGCAGTTGAGCGCCTCCCATGCTCGCCGCCGTGATCCGACGTCGGTCCGCTTCGCTGCCCGGCCGCGCGGTGGCCACGGTCGTGCTGTTCGACGCGCCGCCGGGGCGCGGGCTACCAGCCGCCGACTGGCCAAGCCCGCGCAAATGGGTTGGCAATGTTCCTGGCCAAAGTCGGGAGGTCCTTGACCCCGTCCACTTAGGACAAAGATCATGACCGGATGAGAAGACTCACCGGTCGGTGTCTCGCCCTCACTCTCGCCGCCGTCGGCGGGATCGTGTGGCTTCCGTCGGCCGCCCACGCCGAAATCACCACGGATCAGCCAGCGACCAGCACCGCGGTGGCCGTGACGACCACCCAGCCGACAACCGACGAAACGCTCCGGTCCGGGTACGCCGAGGCCCTGGACATCGCAGTGGAACGGGCGTACGCCAGCCCGGCCGAATATTCGATGCCGTACGTGGAAAACGATCAACTCATGGTCCCGGTGTCGCAGAGCGCTTCGGCCGAGACGCTCGCCGCCGCATCGGCCGACATGGTCGTCACTCCCACGTCAACCGGGACGATCACCGACGACCCGAACACCCCCAGCACGGATCCCGACAAGAGCACGCTCTCGACCGCCACGACGAGTCCGCAGCCCGTAGTCTTCACCCCGATGAAGGCCGAAGTCATCATCGAGCCGATCGTCGAGGTGGTGCCGTACACGATGGACCAGCTGATCGCCGCTCAGGACGAGGTGCTCAACCTCAGCGACGACCAGTTGGCAGGCGCAAGCAACCTGCGCACGGCCACGATCGACCCGACGAACAACCGGGTGATCATCAAGGCGGCGACGGTGACCCAGGAGATGCGCGAGGCGTTGGCCGCCCGTTACGGCGCCTACCGGGTCGCCCTGCAGTTGGTGCCGGGGATGACGGTGCCGTCACCGAAGCTCGGGCGGCAGTACGACATCGCACCGTACTACGGTGGGGCGTACTTCTACACCTCCGTCGGCTCCTGCTCGACCGCATTCGCCTGGACCCATCAGGGTGCGCACTACCTGCTCACGGCCGGCCACTGCACTTCCCTGAACGGTAAGGCGTACAACCGGAACGCCACACTGGGCACCGTCACCGCGGACAACTGGAACAACACCACCGGCTCGGTGATGGTCAGCGGCCACAACCACTACTCGGGCGACGCGTCCACCATCAAGCTGACCCAGACGTCCTACGGCCGCGTCTACAGGGGCTCGAGCACGTCGACCAGCTCACGGGCGGTCACCGGTCGGATGGGCCGGCGCTCCTACGTCGGGGACACCTACTGTGTCAGCGGCCAGGTCACCGGCGAGATGTGCGGCTACCGCGTGGTCTCCACGTACGTGACCGTGCGATACAGCGACGGGGCGACCCTGCGCAACGCCATGGAGGGATACCGCTACGGCACCTGCACCCGCGGCGGCGACTCAGGGGCGCCGATCTACAACATCAAGAGCGACGGTACGGTCACCGCACGGGGCATCCTCAGCGGTGGCACCCTCAACACCAGCGGCAACTGCTACGACTACTTCACCGACACCTACCTGGCCGAAGAGGCTCTGCCGGGCATCATCAAACTCGGCACGTGACACTTCAGCCGCCGACTGAGATTCGGCCGCTGCTGAACGGACAGACACGGCGCGGCCACCGCAAGATCCTGCTTATGTTGTGTGGACACAACCGCGGATCTGCGGTGGCCGCTTCCGCAGCTTCAGGTCATATCGCCGACGTGCAGTAGGTGACGTGGCCCGAGTCGAGGCCGGCCACCTCGTCCTCGGCGAGCCCGGCGAGGGCGCCCGCGGCTCCCACACCCGCCCGGTTGGCGCCGCCCCGTGGATCGGGCTCGACGGCTACCACGCAGGCGAGCCGCTGCGGGTCGCCGGCGGACCGGCGGGGCCGGGCGGCTATCCGAAGCGGTCAGCCAGCTTCGTCAGCTTGGTGACGTAGGCCGGCCAGTCATAGTCGTGAGGAATGTTGGTCCTCCCCCGCCGCAGGCCGATGGCCGTGTCGTGCTGCTCACGCATGATGTCGGCGTGACCGGCGTGACGGGCGACGTCGCTGGTCACGTGAATGATGATCCGTTGTAGCGTCACGTCCTGTCGGCCTGGCTGCCACCACGACACCCGCCCCGGCGCGTCCAGGGGTAGCTGCTCGATCGTCTGATCCGCGAACACCCCGACACGGCGATACAGATCGATCAGCCCATCCTTCGTCTCGTCCTCGCGCGCATACCAGTCTGCCTGGGGATCGTCGTCGTAGGCCTGCATGGGGACCAGTTCTTCAGGCGCCGGGAACTCACGCCCGAAGGTCGGCCCGAGGTAGCTGGCTTCGACATTGAGGCAGTGCTTGAGGACTCCCAGCAGGTTGTTGCCGGACGCGGTGCGGGGCAGCCTGGCCTCGCGTTCGCTCAGCCCGTCGAGCTTCCAGATCAGGTCTTCCCGGGTCGCCTGGAGGTAGTGGTGCAGCGCAGCCTTCGCATCGCTCAAATCAGCCATGCCGGCCAGTGTTCCTCATGCGCCGAGCGATCGTGCCAGGTGTCGTCTGCAAGATCAGCGCCGAGCTGAAGCGGTCGGCGACCCCATCTGCCGCGGACGGTGCTGGAAGGGGTTGGCTCCACGTCGGTCAGCAGGCGAGCTTGTTGCGGCGGCAGGTTAGGTGGGCCCGCTGATCATGCATGGGGCTGCGCCCCCTCAGCCGGCGCCGTCGAGGTAGGTGAGCACGGCCAGCACCCGGCGCGTGATCTCGTTGGTCTTGCCGTCCACGTCGGTGCTAGCCAGGACCACGCCGGTGGCCTGCTCGCAGGCTGAAGGACCTGGTTAAGGATCGTCAGTGATCGTTGGTCGGTCGTGGGTGTCGGTGTCTTCTGTCTTGATGCGGGGCGGTGGGGGGTCTGCGCCGGCGGTGAGTGTTGCCGTGTGGCGGTGCTGGCATGTTGGCCGGGTCTGGGTGTGGTGAGGTTGGTGGCGGGTGAGTCGGATGGTGTCGCTGGCTGAGGGCGAGGCCTCCCGCACCGCCTGCGTCCGGGCTTTTGTGCGCGCCGGTGTGGATGAGCAGACCGGGAAGGTCTTGTCCCAGGCGGTGCTGGCCGAGCGTGTCGGCTGGTGCGCCGATCTGGTGGCGGGCATGGTCTCCGGGCTGTTGGCGCAGCGGTGGAACGCCGTCGATGTGCAGGTGTTGGCCTCCGGTGTGGACGTGGGGGGCCGACGGTTGCCGTCGAACGCGTGGATGGCGTTGCGGCGACTGGGTTGGACCGCCACCGTCCCCGACGGGTGAGGGTTAATGACCGGATCGTGCGGATGGCGCAGGAGCAGGCCGGGCGTGCGCTGCGCTCGGTGACATGGCGTGCCGATCTGACCGCCGGAGTCCTCGCATCCTGGCCGGCCGATCCGGGCAAGCGCACCCCGCGGGAGTGGGAGCAGGTTCGGGAGGCGATCCCTGGCGGGAAGGATCTGCCGGCCAACGTCGTCAAAGCGCGTACCCGGCAGGTGGCCCGGTTCCTCAACGTCAACGGTCGCCTGCCGGTGGACGTGTTCGAGTTGGAAGGCGCGCCGCGGGTTGCGCGGATGTTGTTGCTGTCCGCGTGTGACCGGCAGCAGGCCACGATGGAACGCGGCGACACCGATCCGGGCAGGGTGCTGCTGCGCCTGCAGTTGCCGGTACGTCCGGATCCGCGCGCGTACGGGGACTGGACGTGGGTGGCCTGCCCGATCACCCTGCCGCCCACCGTCCCGGCGGACGCGATGCTGCACCTGCCCACCCTGCGCGTGGCCGGCCGGCAGGTCCGCGCCGATGTCGCCTACACCCACGCCGTGCCGAAAGCCCCGCGCACCGGTCACACGGTGGCGCTCGGTGTGGACTGGGGCCTGAACACGCTGCTGAGCGCGGGGGCCCTGCGACGGCATGCCGATGGCCGGATCACCGCGTTGGGCGCTGGGGGCCAGTTCCGGGCCGCGGGAGTCCTCGCCAAGCAGCATCGGCTGCGCCGTCACGGTGAGCGGCTGTGCGCGAAGGCCGACCACTATCAGCGGCTCATCGGCGTCGACCCGCGGCATCAACTTGCGGGCAAGCTTGCCGTGCTGCGCGACGAGATCCGGCACGTGTCCGAACGCCGCCAGAACCTGAACGCCGCGCTCGCGTGGGCTGCCGCCCGCTGGACCGTGGACCAGGCGATCGCCGCCGCCGCGAGCGTGATCTATGTGGAAGACCTGCGGTCCATGGAAGCCAAGGGCATGGGGGCCAGCCTGAACACGCGCCTGTCGCAGCAGGTCCGCGGGCAGATCGTCGACCGGATGCGGCACCTCGCCGCCGAGCACGGTATCGCCGTCGTCGGCGTCCCGGCCCGCAACACCTCCAAGCACTGCCCGCAATGCCTGACCCCGCTACGGCACCGCAAAGCCCCCGACCGGCCCGCCACCCCAGGCTGGAAATGGGCCATTTGCCCCAACGTTCAAGGGTGCGGCTGGCAGGGCGACCGTGACCACGGCGCCTGGCGGCGTATCGCCGCCCGCGGCCTCACCCACCAGGCCAAGACCGTCACCGACCGAAGCAACGGCGCCATGATCATCCGTGCCGTGCTCGACAAGCTCGAAGCCTGCGCGGTCATCACCAAGACCAGCCGCGGGGACCGGTCGAAGACCGGCCCCACCCGGCACCAGCCACCACGCCCCGCGCCCCGGCGACGCAGGGCACCCTCCCCCACCCGGCCCCACAGCCGGGCGGGTAAGCGTCCGGAGGGACACGCACCAACGGACCGGACAAGGCTGCCCCGCGCAGCCCACCGGCACCAGGACGTGAACACGATCAGCACACCCACCACCGGCCACCAGCCACGCGGAGCCGCGCTGGGCGCAGGATTCCACCTCCACGCCCACGCGACCCCACCCAGGTGGGAAACGATCCCGGACACTCAATTCGACTCAGGATCGCTTAGCTAATTAGAGACGCTGCGAGGACGTGCTGGGCGCGGGTGTCGGTGGTGCGGGAGCCGCGCAGTGTCTTGCCGTCCACGGCGATCCCCCGCCTGCGCCCTGCGGGTATGGCTATGGCCCGGCTGGCGAGCCAGCCGCTGACGGCCGCGGTGAGCAGGTCCGGGTCCACGGCCTGCAGCAGCCTGCGGATCATCGCCTCCGACGGACGCCGGTCCGGAGCGATGCCCAGCGCGACCGCGGTCGCGGCCGACACGTCAGCGATCCACTCGGCGATCGCGGTGTAGGAGCGGTAGCCCGCCACCACGGCACAGACCGTTGCGGTCACCACCACGGTGAGCCGGTGCCGGACACCGCGGCGGGCGCGGGGATCCGGAAAATCGGCCAGCGCTGCGGGCAGCCCGGCAGCGGTTTCGGGCACGGTGACAGCCGGTGCGGCGGCCACAGACGAGATCAGCGATGATGGCAGTGCGGGCATGACTCATTTCGGACGATCAACAAGGCGTAGAGAACCTCGATGATCATCTGAACCGGTCATGCCCGCCCTGCTACCACCACCAAGGGCGCGTCTACACCAACCCCATCAAGCCGGACACCCTCACGACTTTGCCGACGCCCTGGGCCGCTGCCCCAGGTGAGATCGTCAGCACCAGTCGGGGCCCGATTGGGCGATCATGACGTACGCCGGAAATCGGCGACCCAGTTGGTCTCCCACGTCGATCCGCCATCGGTGGAGAAGGCCTGATCCCAGCGGGCCGAGGTGCCGGTTATCTCGGACCAGCGGTAGCGGCAGACGATAGGCGTTCCCTTGTAGCGCTCTTCGCAGAGGAACGTGCCCACGCCGGTATCGTCGAAGCGGCCGACGTTGGGCGGCATGGCCAGGCCGGTGGTGCTACTGGCCCAGTAGAGCGACCATTCGTCGCGCTCTTGGTTGTAGAGACGCAAGGTCACGCCGCCGAAGCCGAGGCTGGGGAACCACACCTCATCGATGTTGCCGGCGCCGTTGAACACGTTCCAGCTCTTGGTCTGGCCCGTGAACTCGTACCAGTCGCTGCTGCCGCTGAGCGGTTCGCGCAGGCGGCGCTGCTTCGAGTCCCAGGTGCCGACGAGGAAGTCGAAATTGTTCTTCATGCCGCGACCGTAGGGGTGGTCCCCTGACAACCTCTGTCAGTGGCGGCAAGACCCCCCGACAACGAGGGGCAGTCCGGGTCCCGAGTGGCGCGCGAACCGGCGAACCCCGCTCATCCCTCTGCTGGGCACCACAGGTGTGCCGATTGACCATCCCCGGGCGTTCGTGAAGCTTCTTGATCATATTCGGCCAGTCGCAGGATGAGCCCGGAATGACCAGAGTCATTCCAACCTGGTTCGGACGCCACGCAGGCGTGAAAATGGTGGTCCGGTCGCCCGCCGACGTCGGCTGCATCTTGGGAGGTTGAGCCCGCATCAGAGTCTGACGCTGGGGCCCCGACCTGATGGGTCACGCACTGTTGCTTCGAGCACGCCGGTCAGAATTTCGGTTCCCGACCGAGGCCCCCGGGCGGCTGGGCTGATGTCCATCAATACGGGGAGGGAGCGGTGTCGGATGAGGACTGTGCCTGAGGAGATCCCCGACCAGGATCATGTTCAGTACGCAGGTCGTTGACGGGTCATAGCTCCGCGACGACCGCCGTGCCGGCACCCAAGGCGCGATGATATCAACTTCAGAAAGTCTTGATATCATCGGTGTCGAATGGCTGTCGGCAGGGAGGTCCGAAGCATGTCGCGAACGATCCTGGACGTTGACGACGATTTGCTCGCAGAAGCGGCGAAGATCCTGGGCACGTCGACGAAGAAGGCGACGGTCAACGCGGCTCTTGAGGCCGTCGTCAAGCGGGAGAAGCGGCGCGAATTCGCCGACTGGCTCAAGACCGGCGGCCTTCCCGACCTGACCGGTGGAACGGGCGCGGCCAAGCCGGACGCGGCGTGAGCCGGGAGCTTTACCTCGTCGACAAGTCGGCGCTCGCCCGCTGGCCCAAGCCCGCCGTAGCGCCCGTGCTCGACGAGTTGTCCGACCGGGGGCTGCTGGCGGTGTGCGGTGCGGCGGAGATCGAGGTGATCCACAGCGCCCGCACGGCCAAGGACGCGCAACGCGCGCGGTGGCTGCTCGGCGGCTTCGAGTGGCTGGCCATGCCCGACGAGATCTGGGACCGGGCGATCGACGTCCAGGTCCAGGCGCTGCACAAGGGCAGCCACCGGGCGCTTTCGATGGCAGACCTGCTGATCGCCGCCACCGCCGAACGACACGACGCCACCGTGCTGCACTACGACGGCGACTTCGACATGATTACGGCGATCACCGGCCAGCCAACCGCCTGGGTGGTTTCTCCCGGCGCTGCTGACTGACCGGCACCGTCAGTCCGGCAGCACCGGAGCGAGGCGCCCGACCGTCGGACTGCCGCTACCGCCTCTGTTGCAGGGCTGCGGTGACCGCCTTCGCGTCGAAGCGGGCTGGGTCGAAGCAGGCGGGATCGTCCAGGTTTAGCCAGGCCAGCCGCGCCCGGTGTTCCGGGTGAGTGGGATCGGCCAGGATCTCCACCAGCTCCGCGTACCCCCACACGCCGCCGCAGTCCTCCGGTGGCGCGGCCCGCCGCCCACTGACACACCGGGGGTATGTCACCGAGGCGTCCCGGTCCAGGACCTTCTCCACCAGGACGTCGTGCTCCCAGTTGTCGCCGAAGTCGTACGTGTACCGCAGCTTGTCCCCGACGGCCGGAGCGACCTGCTCCAGGGTGACCCGCGAGTCGGCGCGGTGACCGAGCTCCGGGTCGGGACGGCCGAAACTGCCGTACGGGGTTTCGAAGACGTGCAGGTGGCTGTCGTTCCAGCCGAAGGCGATCTGGATCAGCGTGTGCAGCCGGGCGAGGCTGATGTCGGCGGGCACCTCGAGCCGCCGCCAGATCGGCGGCCGCGCGCCTCGCAGACCCACCTTGATCTGCTGGATGGCCGCCGCGCCGTCCGCCTTCTTCCGCTTCGGCGGCAGGCTCGCCGAGCGTCGCGGGGTAGGCAGCGCACCGCCCCGTCGGGGCGGGCTGAGCACGTCGAGCAGCGCAGAGATCGAGGCGACATGCAGTTCGACGTCGTGCAACCGGCCCCGTCGGCGTTGCCGGGGCATCGGCAGCGCCCGGATCCAGGCACGCAGCAGCAGGGCCAGTGCGGCATCGCCGGGGCCGTCGACCTCGACGAGGGCACCCAGCGCATCGGGGTCGACCCGGTCATGGCCGGCGCGGGCGTCCAGCGCGTCCTCCACCGCCCGGCGGAAGTCCGCCGGCCGCAGCTTCTCCTCGGTGACGTCGACGCCGCCGGCACGCAGGTCGGACAGCAAAGCCTCGCGCGCCTCCGGCCACCGCTCCGCCTCAATCAACAGGAGGTGACCGGCGGCGCCACAGTCACAGTCGTCCATCGCCATGGCGACGACATGCGACCGCCCGGCCCGCTGAAACCGGGCGGCCAGCAGGAACGTGAATCCCGCCGGATCGGCGAAGCGACGAAAGTCCTCCACCGTGACTGGAGTATCCAGCTCGGCGAGCCAGGACGGCGCGGTCACGCCGGCATCGGCGAGCCTGCGAGCCGCCTCCGTCGCAGCACGGCTGGCCGCGCCGTCGGAGATCGCACCGATTCCCGCCAGCATCGCCCGCGCCGCCGAGGTGGCCTTCGCCTCGAACGTCGGGACGAACAGCTCCCGCACCATGCGGTCGACGTCGTCGCTGATGGTCGCCCCGATCGCCAGCAGCATCGAGGCGCCGAGCTCCACCTCCAGCGGTTCCTGCATGGCGTCGAGGTCGACCGATTGCGCGAGCAGGTCGCCGATGTCGCCCGGTGTGCCCGGCACTCCGGCGCAGTGCGGGCAGTCGCACTCCTCAGGCGCGCCGAGCACAACGAGTGGCGCTCCGCTGCGGACCGATCGCTTCTTGCCGTTACGACGCCGGTTACGGCTCACTGGGCTCACGGCGCCACAGTTTGCCGCATCCCACCAGTGCAAGCCAGGCTCAGCCCCAGAAAATGGCGGTCGAGTCGCGGTCCAACTCGTCGAGCAGCTTCCCGACATCGGGAGTCGGCGGGGTCAGGTCGTACCGGTGGAACCGGAGGTTACGGTCCCGGTAGTACAGCGTCCAGGTGCTCGTCCGCTGCGTGGACCGCAGGCGCGCGACCGACGCCCGGATCGACCAGCACACCCCCTCGTTGCCGCCCACCACCGCCGCTCCCAGCCCGTCCGGCAGCCCCACCCCGGCCCCATCGACACCTGGGCCGAGCCCGTCGGCCGGCACGCCGGGGCCGAGCAGCCCTGCGCCCAGCGGCTCGCCGTCCACCGACCCGGCGTCGCCATCGGCTAGCCCCATCGGCACGACGCCGGTCACCTCCTGACGGTCGCTGCAGGGGCGTTTGCGAGGCAGTCCGGCTGTGACGTTCAGGTTCGACTCGCCTCGAAGGTCAACTCAATCGGCATGCTGCAACCCCGCAGGAACCGAAGGTGATCGATCCCAGCAGCGACAGGACCGATCCTGGCATTGCAAGTGGCTCTCACGATGAAGAGCGCGGCGAGCAGGATGCCGAAAACCGGCTACCGGGTCCTCAAACCGTTCACAAATCAAGAGCAGCAGCACTTCAACGAGGCGGTCACCTGCGGCGGAGGCAGTTGCGGTCGGCTCGAAAACGAGATGACTCAAGCAACGTCCTGCCGCCGGCTTGCCTCCTGTCCCGCTAGGTAGCCAAATACCAGTCCCAGCGAGATGGTTCCTCCGGCGCCCCCGTAGAACCCCTTCGTTGGTGCGCCTCCTGCGTTGCCGGCGGCGTACAGGCCTGGGATGACCTTGCCATCGGTGTTCAGCGCGTGCCCGTGTGCGTCCGTCTTCGGGCCACCCACGGTCCCGAGCGCGCTGGCCTCAACCTTGAGCGCGTAGTACGGCGGGGTATTGACGGGCCCCAGGACGCTTGACCTCGGGCTCTTCAGGACCGGCCGTACGATCTTCGTCATGGGCCCGACCACGAGGGAGCGCAGGCGTTCGGGGTCGTTCTTCTTCGCCGCACGTGCCGCCAGAGTGCTCACGATCGGTCCGATCGCCTTCGCGATGATCATTCGCGCCTTCGCGGTGGCGGCTGGGAACAGCGCGTCGGGGGACCTCTTGCTCAACCGGGGGTAGTAGGCGCCGAAGTACCGATCGAACAGTGTGCCACCGCGGTCGAAGTACGGGTCGCGACCTCGTCCGGCCTCGGGATTGAACCGGTCAACGGTCCGGAGCAGCCCCACATCGTCGACTCCGATCTGGGCGGCCAACTCCGCCAGAGTGTCAGCCCGGTGAATGTAGTCGGGCACCGGACCGCCGGGGATGATGCCGAAGATTCCAAACTTCGTCCAGTAGTTGTGGTCGAAGATCAGCCACGCGGTGGCGTTCGGCATGGTGCCCGTCTCCGGGTCCACCTCGCGCATGATCTGTCCGAGCTGGTCGTATGGGAGAGCCTCGTTCGCGAAGCGCTCACCCCGATGGTTCACCATGATGCTGTGCGGCAGCGCACGCTCACCCAGGAACACACGACTGAGCGGGCGGCCCTCCAGCGTCTCGCCGGGCACCTGCACCGCGGGCATCCACCAGGCGTCCTGCATACCGGTCAGATCGGCGCCCACGTCCCGGGCCAGCTGCACCGCGATGCCCTCATGCCCCTGCGGCGAAACCTGCACTGCGAAGGGTGCGTGGAGGTGACTCTTGGTCAGGTCGGTCGACCCCTCGAACCCGCCGCTGGCCAGCACGACGCCCCTGGTGGCCCGTACCGTGTGCTCGACGCCGTCATCGTCTTGTACGACGACGCCCCGCACCTCCGACCCACCCGTGATGAGCCCGACCGCGGGCGTCTGGACGCGTACGTCGACGCCGTTACCCAGGACCGCCTCGAGCAGGGCGCCGACCAACGCTGGTCCGGCAAGCCACACGGCATCACTACTGATCCCACCCAGCAGCCAGAACGGGAGTGGATTCCGGGCCATGCCAGTGGTCAGGGCCGGTCGCACGAACGCGGCGGCCTCCCCCAATCCCTCCGGGGAGAACGGGCCGGGGAACAGGGCCCGTCCGACCGACGCGCCATCGATGTCGGAGCGGTAGTCCGGCCAGAGCGTCGGAATCCAACCGAACGAGGTGTGCTCTTCTATGAATCGGGCGACCTGCGGCCCCGTCTCCAGGAACTTCTCCACCAGCTCATGGTCAAGAGTTCTGTCCCGACCCTCGCCATAGATGTAACGCCGCGCCTTGTCCAGGTCGTCGTTCACCTTCAGATCCTTGGTCGAAAATCCATGATTCGGGATCCAGGCCGCGCCTGCAGAGATCCCGGTAGCGCCGCCGACGATCGGCTGGGACTCCACAACGAGGACCCGCGCCCCTTGCTTCGCGGCACTGAGCGCCGCCATCAGCCCTGCCCCGCCAGAGCCGACGATCGCTACATCCACCTGCTCGGGGATGCCGCGCTGTGACACGGTCCCAATGGAGCCACGGTGCTGAGTCGAACTGTTGACCACGATGCCCCCCGCACGATCAACTTCGGTCATGACCCCCCCGAGTCAACCTAGGTCTTCCAGAGGATCAAAACCTGAATTTCGGATCCGAGAGAACTGCTCGTGGCAGCCGTCCGCGGCCTGTTGAGATGGCCTTCTGCAGACTGCGCGCACTTTGGTGCTCATCGCCTGTTTGTGCGGAGCCAGCGAGACCTACCACAACGGCGCCTCCCAGAGCCGGGATCTGCGCTGTTGATCTGCAAGCCCTTCCCTCATCGACTCCCAACTAGTGGCAAAGTCCGGGCGGCGCAAGTCGCGTATGCGGCGATCGGCTCGCCCCGCGAACGGCAGTCCCTCGTCGCCGTCCTTGTGCCGGTCTGGGTGGTGCCGGCGTGGTCACGCAACCTGCAGTCTCAGGTGTCCTGGCGGATGCCTCCCGCAGGCGTGGCTCGCGAATTGCGTCGAACCTGGGGCGTGCGCATGCATGCTGGTCCAAGCTTGAACTCGAGCACTCCGGGCCGGATTGAGCTGTCTCTGATGGAGGAACCAGATGAGCACGTACCAGGTCGGCTATTTCGTCGGAAGCCTCTCGTCCAAATCCGTCAACCGGGAACTCGCGAAAGCCCTGCTCCGCCTGGCGCCTGCGGACCTCGAGTTCACTGAGATTCCGATCGGGAACCTGCCGTTGTACAGCCCGGACTACGATGCTAGCTACCCGCCAGAAGCTGCCGCACTCAAGGACGCGATCCGCCAGGTGAACGCGGTACTGTTTGTCACCCCCGAATACAACCGGTCCATTCCAGGCGCGTTGAAGAACGCCATCGACTGGGCCTCTCGACCGTGGGGTCAGAATTCGTTCGACCACATTGCCGCAGGAGTGATCGGCGCATCCATTGGGCAGATCGGCACAGCCTTGGCCCAACAGAGCCTGCGCGCCGTACTCAGCTTTTGCAACGCCCGGCAGATGACCGCACCCGAGGCGTACATCCAATATACGCCGGAGATCTTCCCAGGCGACGGTGAGGTCACCAACGAGTCCACCAAGGCTTTCCTAACTAACTACATGGCAGAGTTCCGCGATCACATCGTCCGGGTCCTGACCGTACTGCCTCGTTAAGAGGTGCTTCAGCAGGCTGAATGCCTGCGGCCACACAATGAGCCATTCCGGGTAAAGATGTGTGACGTTGTGTAGTGCCTGGTTCAGGTGGTCCGCCGGTGGTCGATGTGGTCGGGTGGCCCCGGGGTTGACGCCTTGGGTTGGCCCCGGTGCTGGTGGTGGTTCGTGGCGCGTCTTGGTGGTGGCGCGCCACGAACCCTGGGACCGGTTTCTAGCTGAGTAGTGCGGTGAGTGCGGCGTTCGGCTCGTCGGTGAGTGCGGCTTTGACGGCTCGGCTCCAGTCGTCGACGAGGATCTCGATCTGGTTCTCCTCGATGCCGTCGAGGCTGGCTCGTGCGACCTCAGTAGGGTCGATCTTGGGTCCGTCGTAGCCGGCGCTGATGTCGGTGTCGGCCGCGCCCAGGTGTACTCCCTGGACGAGGACACCTGCGGGCGCGAGTTCGAGTCGGAGGCTGTTGGTCAGGCTCCACTGAGCGGCCTTGGCGGCTGAGTAGGCGCCTGAGCCAGGGTAGGAGAACCACGACAGCGCGGACAAGATGTTGACCATCGCCCCGTGGTGCTGCCTGAGTGCGGGCGCGAATGCTTGGGCCATGGAGAGCGTTCCGAGCAGGTGGGTCTCGATCTCGCGCTTGACGGCGCTGAAGGCGTCGGGGGCCTTGAGATCGAGGAGGGCCTGGGTGGTGGAGATGCCCGCGTTGTTGATCAGCACCGAGACGTCACCAGCGTGCCCGGCCGCGGCCGTAACAGCGGCGGTGTCGGTGATGTCCAGGACCAGGATCTCCACCCGCGAGTCCTCCTGCAGCTCCTGGTCGGCGGTGTCCGGGTTGCGGATGCCGGCGTAGACCTTGCGCACGTCACGGTTCAGGAGTTCGGTGACGAACCGGCGGCCGATGCCCCTGTTCGCGCCGGTGACCAGAGCGGTCTGTCCTGCGAGACGCATGTCAGGCCTCCTGGCTGGCCGCCGCTGCCTCACGGGCGGCGAAGACCTCGGCGGCGGCGAAGAACCCGTTCAGCGCGGCGGGGAAGCCGGCGTAGATGGCCATCTGGGTGATGGTCTCGATGATCTCCTCCTTGGTCCACCCGGCGTTCATGGCGCTGTCGACGTGGGTCTTGAGCTGGAGGTTCGCGGTGCCCATGGCGGTCAACGCCGCTACGGTGATGAGCTCGCGGGTCTTCACGTCCAGGCCGGGGCGGGAGTGAATGTCACCGAGGGTGAACTCGATGAGCAGGTCCGCGAACCCCGGAGCGATTGCTTCCAGGGCATCGAAGGACTTCGCGCCCGCCGCACCGTGGATCGTCTCGTAGTAGGCGATGCCCTTCTTGTACCGCTCGCTCTTTCCGCTCAGGTCGATCCTGTCCTGAGTGCTGTCGGTGCCGTTGATGTCGCTGCTCATGATGTATGTGCCTCCTCAGGCTGATCTGCTCTCTTCCGACTCCGGCATGTGCCTTCGGTCGGTATCAGAAGACCGGGCCCGGGTTCGGTTCCTCGTTCTTCTGAAGCCGTCGTCTACGCTAGAACCTGACATTGGCGTCAGAGACAAGTTGCACCGTGCGAATGTGATGGGAGAGACACAATGCGTATCGGGAAGCTCGCAGACCAGGCGGGTGTGAGCGTGCGGTCGCTGCGCTATTACGAGCAGCAGGGATTGTTGGACTCGACCCGTACGCCGGGTGGGCAGCGCATCTATGAGCAGGGCGCTGTGGAGCGGGTACAGCTGATCCAGCAGTTGTACGCCGCGGGGTTGCCCAGCCACGCCATCGTCGATCTTCTGCCTTGCGTGTCTACTGGGATGGTCACCGGCAGCATGTACGACAAGATCCGTCACGAGCGTGACGCCATCGATCAGCGCATCAGGGAGCTGGCTGCGGCCAGGGACAAGCTCGACGGCGTGATCGAGCACGTCCTCCGCGTTGGGATCCACCACGACGGCCAGTGAGCCGTTCCCCGTAACGATGGGTGACTTTACGTAGTGCCTGAGTTCAGGTGGTTCGTTGGTGGTCGGTGTGGAGAATGACCAGGGCTGCCGCGACGATGTCGCCGATCTTCCATGGGCACAGGCTGATGTCGCGTAGCGCCTTGAAGGTGGTCTTGAGCAGGCTGTTGCCGCGTTCACCGACCGCGCGCAGCCGGCTGTGGGCGCGGTTGAACTGCTGTTCGATTCCACTGAGCTGCTTGCTTCTGGGTTTCTTGAACGCGACGACGATGGTGTCGGCTTCGCCTTCGTAGCCGAGGTCGGCCAGGGTGCGTAGGTCCTGGCGGATGCTGGTCAGGGTGTCGAGCAGGTCGGGGTGGGTTTCGTAGGCAGGTGGTGTCGTGTTCCCGGCCGGGCCGGACCGGGGAGGTCCACAGCGGCCAGCCGTCCGGGGCGGTGATCACCTAGGTGTTTCCGCCGTGGTTGGCGTGCTTCTTCAACCACCACAGGTCCACGCCTTCCGCGGGGCCGGGAATGGATACCCGGTCGGTCTCGATCAGCGTGCCGTCGAGCAGGACGTAGTCATAGCCGGCGACCTTCGCGGCCAGCAGGGCGCCGTGCAGGCTCGGGGCCTGGGCGGCGAGCACGGCGATGCCCTCGTGCAGGTAGTCGTAGCCGGTCGTGCGGCTGATCGCGTTGTCCCGGGTCCGCTGGGTCATCCGGGTGCCGTCGAGCAGCCAGCGCAGCACGAGTATCGCCTGCTGGCGGCAGCTCAGCACGCGGGTTCCCCCGCGGGTCCCGCGTCGCTGTCGTTCGGCGTGCAGCAAGCCGGACAGGAACGACACGGTCTCCTCGCGGGGCCGGCGTGGAACTCCGGTGGCAGTGGTCTGTGAGAGGAACACTTCGTAGCGGAGTTCCGCGCCCTTATCCCTCAGCCACGTCCATCCAGGCGATTCCCGTCCACGACCACTCATTCCGGACGACACGCTACGCACTCAAGCCGTTGCGCGGAATGGCTCAATGAACATCGCCTGCCGGGTACCACGCCTCAAGCACCGCCGGCACCTTGTCCAGCCACGGCATCAGCACCGGGCCGCCATCCTTGAGCACAACGACGGTGTTCGGATTGGCGGCCACGACGGCCGAGATGAGAGCGTGCGGTGCGGTGGCGGCCGCGTTGATCAGCCGTCCTGGCGGGAACCACCGCGGCGGCCGTCAACCGCGCAGCGACGCGGCGGTGGCGTGGAGCACCTCATCGAGCGGGGTCGGTTGGAGGCCGAACGTCCGGGTGGTGAGTGTTGAGTCGAGGACGAACGGTCGGCAGAACTGGTAACGCGTCGTCCGCAGCTCACGGACCAGCGGGGAGAACAGCCCGACCGCCCAGAGGACCGGGTACGGAATGGAGATCAGCTTCGGCGGGGGCGCACCGGCGACCCGGGTGAACCGCACCGCCAACTCGCGGATGGTCACCGGCGGGTTCGTCGGAACAGCCCAGGGCCGACCCCAGGCCCGCTCGTCGCTCGCAACGGCGACCAAAATCTTCGCCACGTCGCTGATCGACGTCCAACTGTGCGGAACGTTCAGCGGAGCGGGCACGTACGCTCGCCTGCCGGCCAGCAGCGGCTTGGCCACTGAAATGCTGAACAGGGAGTTGGCCTCGATGTAGTCACTGGCCCGCACCTCGGTGGCGCGGATCCGGCCGGCCTCGTGCCGCCGCAGCGCGCCCCGCCACATGTCGGCCCGCAGCCGCAGCTTCGGATGGGTCGCCGACAACGGCGTCGACTCATCCATTGGTCCGGTAACCGGGCCGTACCCGTAGAGGTTGTTCGCTGTGACGAGCACGGCGCCGCTGCGTTCGGCGGCGGCCAGCAGTGCGGACATCAGTGGGGGCCAATCGGTCAACCAGCGGTGGTACGGCGGGTTGGCGCAGTTGTAGACGGCCGCAGCGTTGTCGGCCAAGGCGCTGAGGCCCTCCACGTCGGTGGCGTCCATGGCGACTCGCTCAATAGCCGGGTGCTGGGGGCCGCTCCCCCGCCGGCTCACAATGCGCACCGCCTCACCCCGCTCGGCAAGCAGCCGGGCGGTAGCCGTTCCTACCGGACCAGCACCGACGATCATGTGCAGGGACATCCACTCCGCTCCTCGAGCGAGCGCCCCGGACGACCGACCCGGGCCGCGGGTTCTCTCCTTGAGACCATAGCGGCGGCAGACCCGTGGCGTACCCAGGTCCTCTGAGCCCCCGCGGCGGCCGATGCCGGTACAACTCGGACCGAGCCGCTGCGACTCACGGGGCATCGATGAGTTCTGCTGAGCCATCGCCGGGTCCTCGCGCCCGGTCAGACGTCCGCGATCGTCCGCTCGCCCGCGCGGGGTTTGCCGCTGCGCTGTCGCAGGATCAGGTACCTGCCGGCGCTGCCTGCTCCGTGACGCGCGATCGGTTTGTGGGCATGGGGTCGTTCCCGGTGTCGGGGTCGTGAGCCGGGGTGAGGATTGCGGTCACCGCTGCGGCACGGTCGAGCAGGGCCTCGCGGTTCACCACGACCACCACCACTGCCGTCGCGGCGAACAGCCACATGTCCCACGGTTGGGCATCGGGCCATACCGGGTTGTTCATCTGCGCGTGGAACAGGAAGGGCACCAGCAGGCTTCCCCGCGCGGCGTTGAACATCGGCGTGAGGATGACACTGATCGCCACGACGCCGAAGAAGAACGGCCAGAACGCCCATGCGGACTGTTTCGTCCCACTCAACAGGAACGACGGCGTATGCCAGAACGCCACCACAAGGCCGAGCAGCAGCCCAGCCCACAGCGGCGAGAACCGCCGCTGCAGCAGCGGCAGCGCGACGCCTCGCCAGCCGAGTTCCTCAATGGGGCCGATGAACAGCATCGCCAGCAGGGCCGGCAGCGCGGCCGACCATGAGGGGAAAGGATCGGCCTGTTTGCCGGTGATCACCGCTCCGCCATAGAACACCGCCGGCATGCCAATCAGCAGCACCAGCCACCACGACAGCGACATGCGCGACAACGTGAAGCGGCGGAAGAAGCCGCCCAGGCCAGACAGCCCGTAGTGGCGCCACACCATGAGCACGCCCACGATGCCGGGTGCGTAGACCATGAAGATGAACACCAGGTTGGTGTAGCCCATCCGCCCGAAGATCGCCTCGACCTTAGCCTGGAACAGCACGTACAACATGCCCATACCCCAGGACAGAGCGAACGTGGCGAGGAAGAACGTGCGGAGCGAACGGACGGTCAGGCCCGCCGTCCCCGGCTCTGCTGTGGTGCGCCTGCGCATTTTCATGCCACTCCGGCCCGCAGTCATCGCTCTTCGCCCGAGGCCAGGCACAACGCTCGCTGGCCGGCCGACCCTGCGACCGGGTGGACCGCAGCCCTACCCGACGAAGGCATGGTCGAGCTGCTCCCGGCCGTCGCGGCGGAGAAGAGCAGCAACGGGCGATGGCTCTCCATCGCCCAAACCAGTGCGGCGCTCATGGCTGCCTTTCTCGAGCAATCGGGTGCGGTCGGCCGGGGCCGTCTGCATCCAGCGTCCCGGCGGGCGCGGCGCGCCGGCATCGGGACCTGCCCTTGGTCGGCCCTGATTTGTCCCTGACTCCTCCTGGAGGTAGCGATGCGGAGACCGCCGGGAGCATTGGTTGCCGGGCGATGCCGCCGCCTACGGCGATGATGTTGCGTGCTGCGCGCTTTTGATGGCTGCCCGAAGTACCTTCCACGTCTCTTCGCGCTGAGTTCGGCGGCGACGGTCAGCGTCCCGCCGTCTGATGTCATGCGGGGCGAGCCGGCTCGGCAGCGTCGGGCGGCGGGGTGGGGCGCTGATAAGGGGCGGTCATCACCCCATCGGGGTCCAGCCGCTCGAGGATCGCGTCAGTGATCCCGGCCAGCTGCGCGACCTGCTCGGGCGAGAGCACCTCGAACACGTGGTGCCGGACGTTGTCGACATGCCGGGGCGCGCAGGTCACCACCTTCTGCCAGCCCGCCTCGGTCAGTCGAGCGTTGGTGGCCCGCCCGTCCTGCGGGCAGGGGAACCGCTCCAGCAGGCCACGGTCCTCTAACCGCCGGACCACGTGAGACAGCCGCGGCAAGGTGGCGTTCGTCCGCGCGGCGAGGGCGGTCATCCGCAGGGTGCGCTCGGATGCCTCCGACAGCATCGCGAGCACCATGTACTCGAAATGGGTCAGTCCAGCGTCCCGGCGCAGCTGAGAGTCCAGGGCACCGGGAAGCAGCTCGACCACGGCGGCCAGCCGCACCCACGTCGCCAACTGTTCGTTGGTCAACCACTGCCTGCTCATCCTCACACCCTACCCGAATAGTTGACGGAACAAGTAAACCTGCTACCGTTCTACTTGAATGTTCAACCATTTACTCGGAAAGGAACTCCCGTGGCACACCTCTCGATCATCGGCACCGGCAACATGGGCCAGGCCATCTCCAGCGTCGTCACCAAGGGCGGCAACACCGTCGAACTGCTCGGCAGAACCGACACCGACAAACCGGTCACCGGGGACATCGTCGTCCTCGCGGTCCCCTACCCGGCCGTCGACGAAGTGCTCGCCCAGCGCGGCGACCAGCTCAAGGGCAAGGTCGTGGTCGACATCACCAACCCGCTGAACTTCGAGACCTTCGACTCCCTCACCGTCCCCGCCGACAGCTCCGCCGCCGCCGAGATCGCCGCAAAGCTGCCGGGATCTCGCGTGCTCAAGGCGTTCAACACCACCTTCGCCGGCACCCTCGCCACCGGCACCGTCGGCGCGTTGACCACAACCGTCCTGGTCGCCGGCGACGACGCCGACGCAAAGGCCACCCTGATCGGCGTGATCAGCGCGGCCGGCCTGAACGCCATCGACGCCGGCGCGCTCAAGCGGGCCCGGGAGATGGAGGCCCTCGGCTTCCTGCAGATCAGCCTGGCCGCGAACGAGACGGTCTCCTGGACCGGCGGCTTCGGCGTCGCGGCCTGACCCGCCCGGACGCCAACTGGCCGCGTCCGCACGCGATCCGGCGCGCCCCCGGCGCGTCACCCGCGCGCCGTCCTGCACCACACGTCTGTGAGGAGAACCGATGACCCACCACCCCACCGCCGGCACCACCACCGCCGCCGCCGACGCGCTCATTCCCGCCCAGCACCCGTTCACCAGGCACCTGCGGCGGGCCGCGACCCTCGAGAACACTCAACGGCACCAGCCGTGGACGCCGGCCGACGGGCCGCTGCCGGCGCTCTACCTCAGCCACGGCGCACCGATGCTGTTCGAGATGACCGACTGGATGACTCAGCTACACACCTGGGCCCGGGCCCTGCCCAAACCGCGGGCGATCCTGATCGTGTCGGCGCACTGGGAGTCCGCGCCGCTGAGCATCGCCAGCACCCAGCCAGTTGACCTGGTCTATGACTTCGGTGGCTTCCACCCGATGTACTACCAGATGCGCTACGACACGCCCCCCGCCGCGGACCTCGCCCAGCAGGTCGTCGCGCTGATGCCGGACACCGAGCAGGTCCACGAGCACCGCAACCGCGGCCTGGACCACGGCGCCTGGGTGCCGCTGAAGATCATGTACCCCAAGGCGGACATCCCGGTGTTGCAGCTGAGCATGCCCACCCACGACCCGGACCGGCTGATGGCACTGGGCCGGCGGCTCAAGACGCTGCGGGAGTCCGGAGTGCTGGTGATCGGGTCGGGCTACATGACCCACGGGCTGCCGTTCATCGACTGGCAAAACCTCGACAAGGTGCCCGGCTGGTCGTCTGACTTCGACCACTGGGCCGCGCAGGCGCTGGCCCGCGGCGACGTTGACGAGCTCGCCAGGTTCCGCTCCAACGCACCGGGCATGCCCTACGCCCATCCCACCGTCGAGCACTTCACCCCGCTGTTCGTCACGCTCGGCGCCGCCACCGACCCCACCACAGCACCGACCACCATCATCGACGGCTACGCTCTCGGCCTGGCCAAGCGGTCCCTGCAGGCCGCCTGACCCCGGCCACCTCCACGGCGCGCGGCAGTGGGCCGTGGTCCACCTGTCCGCGTCGGAGCCCTCAAGTCCTGGCTGTGGCCTCACTGCGTGCGATGGACATGCCTGCGATGCTGCCGCAATCGGGCGGCCCGGTCGTCGGCCGGCTGAAGACAGTTGCTCGCGCGCGGCAACTGCGGCGGCATTCGCCTCCGGGGAGTATCCCCTCGCGGTGACCACCAGCCGGCGTCAACGAACCACTCGCTACATCAGAGCGGGGGAACTCACCCAGCCATAATCCGCGGATAGACGACCGCACATCCTCGCGGCACTGGCGGCCGATGCGGGACATGGCTGCCCTCGGCGGCCGGGCCACCCACGCCGAACGGATGTGGCGGCGACCGGGCCAGCCAGGGCTTGACCGTCTCGTCGGGCCCGCAGGACTCGACCCTGGTGGTGCATCACTTGCCGAAACGGCGCTGTCCATCCTCGCGGAGGCCGCTGCGGCCGGGAACGGCCACAGCGGCCTCCGCTGCGCGAGGGCCGGCTACCGATCGGAGCCGTGGAGACCACGATGGCCATGGTTGACGCGGGGCTCCGCGCGAGCGGCACGATCCATGAGTCGGGAAGGTGCACACCGAACGCCCTCGGAGAGGTCGCCGATCGCCTCGTACTGCACAGACCGCAGGCGGCGCCGCCAGGGTCAGCGGCCGACCGCCTCGGCCTCCTGTGGTGTGCCGATGGCGTCGACATGGCCCCATCGCCCGGGGATGTCGAGCAGTTCGATCCGGCCGAACCGTTCCGGCAGTGCCGGCTCGACCACCAGATCCTCCTCGTACGGCTGCAGGCCGAGCAGCGTGCGCACCAGCAGCAGGGGCGCCCCGGTGGCCGCGGCCTGTGGACTGTTCGCCCCCGGATACTGGACGGGGTGGCCGGTCAGCGTCCGGTCGTAGCCGCCGAAGGCCTCCGGGAGGCGCCCTTGGAAATACCGGGACGCGTCGATGATGCCTTCGGCGATGTGGCCGGCTTGCTGGTCGAAGCCGTAGCGGCGTAGTCCCCAGGCGATGAAGGAGTTGTCGAACGGCCAGACGGTGCCGACGTGGTAGCCGAGAGGGTTGTAGCGTCC
>NZ_JBSGJR010000021.1:0-33661 GCF_053605645.1 Micromonospora sp. NPDC003776 | reverse complement strand
GAGCGCGCCGCGCGAGGCGGCCGGCCGGTCGAGCGCCGGCCGCCCGAGGGTGGTCGAGGCCATCGCCTACCGCGCTCGGCGCAGGAAGTCGCGGATCAGGGCGGCGATCTCCGGGCCGTGGGTTTCCAGCGCGAAGTGACCGGTGTCGAGCAGGTGCAACTCGGCGTCGGGGAGGTCTCGACGATAGGCCTCGGCGCCGGCGGCGCCGAAGATCTCGTCGTGCCGCCCCCAGGTGATCAGCGTGGGCGGCTGGTGCTGCCGGAAGTACTCCTGGAAGGCGGGGTACGCGTCGAGGTTGAACTGGTAGTCCCAGAAGAGCTGCAGCTGGATCTCCCGGTTGCCGGGCCGGTCGAGTCCGGCCTGGTCGAGCAGCCAGGCCTCCGGCGCGACGAGGTCCAGCCGGTCGGCCGGTACGCCGTGCGTGTACTGCCACCGGGTGGCTTCCAGGTCGAGCAGCCGGCGTACCGCCGGCTCGTGGGTCTGCCGGTCCTTGGCGTGGGCGAACAGCACGTCCCAGAACGGGGTGAAGCCGTCGACGTACGCGTTGCCGCTCTGGGTGATCAGGGCGGTGACGCGCTCGGGATGGCGACTGGCGAGGCGCAGGCCGATCGGTGCGCCGTAGTCGTGGACGTACAGGGCGAAGCGGTCCAGCCCCAGGCGGTCGACGAGGGCGAGGGTGACCTCGGTGAGCTTCTCGAAGCTGTAGTCGAACCGGTCCACGGGCGGGGCGGAGGAGTTTCCGAAGCCGACGTGGTCGGGGGCCACGAGGTGGTACTCGTCGGCCAGCGCGGGGATCAGGTTGCGGAACATGTGCGAGCTGGTGGGGAAGCCGTGCAGCAGGACGAGGGTGGGCCGGGTGGGGTCGCCGGCTTCCCGGTAGAAGATCTGCTGCCCCTGGACCTCGAGGGTGCGGTGGCGGGTGGTGGACATGGACATGGGTCGTCCCTTCGGAATCGCAGAGAACGATCGTTCTCCGATCGACTGCTACCGTAGGAGAACGATCGTTCTCTGCGCAAGGGGGATCTCACTGTGGACCAGGTCACGGCCGAGGAGAAGCTGCTGGACGCCGCCGACACCCTCTTCTACGAGCGCGGCATCCAGGCGGTCGGCATGGACGCCGTCCGCGCCGCCTCCGGGCTGTCCCTCAAGCGCGTCTACCAGCTCTTCCCGTCCAAGGAGCACCTTGTGGAAGCGGTGCTGCGGCGGCGGGACCGGGCGGTGCGCGACGGCGTCGAGGCGTACACCTCGGTTCCGGGCGATCCGGTCGACCGGGTGTTGGCCGTCTTCGACTACCTCTACGACTGGTTCCGCCAGCCGGGCTACCGGGGCTGCGCCTTCATCAACTCCTACGCCGAGCTCGGCGCCTCCTCCGACAACGTGGCCGACGTCGTCCGTACCCACAAGCAGGCCCTCACCGACCACCTGGCTGAACTGGTCGCCGCGGCCGGCCGGCCACCGGCGCTCGCCGCGCAGCTCGCCATCCTCGCCAACGGCGCGATGGTCACCGCGGCCATCACCGGCTCGGCCGAACCGGCCCGGCAGGCCCGCGCCGCCGCACGACTGCTGCTCGACGCCGAGCGCTGAGGCGACCAGGGCGGGGGTAATACTCGGCCGAGCTCGCCGGCCCGGCAGCGGAGTTCTGAGCACCTACGAACTTGATGACGCAGACGATTCACCGGCGGACCCGGCGCGAGCCGTAGGGCTCGCCGCGTCGGCCTGAGTCGTCCACGTCATCAAGTTCGTAGCCTCTTGCGCGAGTGCCCCGGCCCAGCCGGGCCCGCGCCCGCTACAGGACCAGGTCGAGCAGGAGCACGCCGACGAAGCCGACCACCGAGATGATCGTCTCCATCACCGACCAGCTCTTGATGGTCTGCCCGACGGTCAGCCCGAAATACTCCTTGACCAGCCAGAAGCCGGCGTCGTTGACGTGCGAGAAGAACAGCGATCCGCAGCCGACCGCCAGCGCCAGCAGCGCCACCTCCGGCTGGTTCAGGGTGGAAGCGAGGGGTGCGACGATGCCGGCTGCGGTGATGGTGGCGACGGTGGCCGAGCCGGTGGCGATCCGGATGCCGACGGCGACCAGCCAGCCCAGCACCAGCGGGGAGATGTTCGCGCCCTTGGCGGCGTCCGCGACGAGGTTGCCGACGCCGGCGTCGACCAGGACCTGCTTGAAGCCGCCGCCGGCGGCGACGATGAGCAGGATGCCGGCGATGGCGGGCAGCGACCCGCCGAGGAAGCCGGAGACCTGGGTACGGCTGAACCCGGTCCGGTAGCCGAGGAAGATCATGGCGAAGATGACGCCGGCCAGCAGGGCGACGATCGGGGTACCGATGATGTCCAGCGTTTTGCGCCCGGCGGTGTCCTTGGCCAGGGTCAGCTCGCCGATGGCGCGCAGCAGCATCAGCACCACGGGCAGCAGGACGGTGACCACGGCGGCCCAGAGCGCGGGGGCGCGGCGGGGGCGCTGGCCTTCGTCGATCTGCGCGCCGGGGCGGCCGGTGCCGGGGTTGATCAGGTCGTCCTCGGTGACCAGGTCGCCGTCGGCGTCGAGCCGGCCGCTGGCGGGTGTGGTGGGTCGCTTGGCGTCGGCGACGGCGAGGGGGCGGCGGGTGGGCAGCAGCGCCTCGGGTGCGGTGGCGGGCACGTAGCGGGCGATGAAGTTGCCGAAGACGGGGCCGGCGATGATCACCGTGGGGATGGCGACGAGCAGGCCCAGGGCGAGGGTCTGGCCGAGGTTGGCGCCGAGGGCGTCGATGGCGACCAGCGGGCCGGGGTGCGGGGGCACCAGGCCGTGCAGCACCGACAGGCCGGCGAGCGCCGGGATGCCGATCTTCATCAGCGGTACGTCGACGCGGCGGGACACCAGCAGCACGATCGGCACCAGCAGCACGACGCCGACCTCGAAGAAGAGCGGGAGGCCGATCAGGGCGGCGACGCCGGCCATCGCCCAGGGCAGGGCGGCGCCGGTGACGCGGGCGACGACGCGTTCGACGATGCTGTCGGCGCCGCCGGATTCGGCGAGCAGGCCGCCGATCATGGCGCCGAGGGCGATGAGCAGTCCGACGCCGCCGACGGTGGAGCCGACGCCGGCGCTGAACGAGGTGACGATCTTGTCGGGGGTGATGCCGGCGATCACGCCGAGCACCGCGGCGCCGAGGATGAGCGCCAGGAACGGGTGCACCTTGGCCCAGGCGATGAGCACCACCACCGCGGCGATGCCGAGCACTGCGGCGAGGACGAGTTGGGTGTTCCCGGCGTTGGTGAGCGCCGGTGCGGCGATCAGTGTGTCCACGGCTGTCACGACCTTCCGGTCAGTGTCACTGGGCAGGAGCGGTGGGTGGTGGTTCCGGCGGCAGGCTGGGTGCCAGCCGCCGCAGGGACGCGAACGTCGGCACGAGCGCGTCGTACAGCTCGGAGAAGAGCGGCAGCAGGGCCGCGTAGGTGGCGGCGGCGGCCGGGTCGGGGCGTACGGTTTCCTCGATCCGGACCAGGTCGGCGGCGACGTCGATCGACTCGATCAGGCCCAGCGCCTGCATGCCCAGCAGCGCCGCCCCGAAGCTGGAGCCCTCATGGCCGGCGGGGAAGCGCACGGGCATGCCGAGGGCGTCGGCGAGGATCTGCCGCCACAGTGGGCTGCGGGCGAAGCCGCCGCTGGCCCGGACCTCGCGGACCTCGTTGCCGGCCGCCTTGACCGAGGTGAGGACCAGGGCGAGCTGCTGGCAGACGCCCTCCAGCGCGGCCCGGACCAGGTGTTCGCGCCGGTGGCCGTGGGTCAGCCCGACGTACGCGCCGCGCGGCAGCGCGCTCCAGTGCGGGGCCCGCTCGCTGAGCAGGTACGGCAGCATGATCAGCCCGCCGGAGCCGGTGGGCGCCCGGGCGGCCAGGGCGAGCAGTTCCTCCTCGGCGTGCTCGCCCAGTTCCGGGGCGAGGGCCTCGCCGGCCCACTGGAGCACGATGCCGCCGTTGTTGATCGCGCCGCCGACCACCCAGCGCTGCTCGGTGAGGGCGTAGCAGAAGACGCCGCCGAGCGGGTCGACGCCGGGGCGTTCGACCATCACCCGCATCGCGCCGCTGGTGCCGATGGAGCAGGCGACCTCGCCGGGGTGCACCGCGCCGAGCCCCAGGTTGGCCAGTGGCCCGTCGCCGGCGCCGACGACGAGCGGGGTGTCGGCGGGCAGGCCGGTGGCGCGGGCCGCCTCGGCGGTCAACCCGGGCAGTACGTGGGTGGTGGGGACCAGTTGAGGCAGCTGCTCCTCGATGATGCCCGCGATCCCCAGCGCCTCGGCGTCCCAGGCGAGCCGGTGGATGTCCATCAGCCCGGTGGCGGAGGCGACCGAGTGGTCGGTGACCAGCGCCTCGGCCAGCCGCAGCAGCACGTAGTCCTTGATGCTCACCCAGTGCGCGACGCGTTCGTGCAGTTTGGGTTCCTGCTCGGCGTACCAGACGAGTTTGGCCAGCGGGGCCATCGGGTGCACGGGGGTGCCGGTGCGCCGGTGCAGGGCCAGCCCGGAGGGGGCGGCACGCAGCCGTTCGGCCTGGGCGCTGGCCCGGGAGTCGGCCCAGGTCACCGACGGGGTGAGCGGGTTGCCGTCGGCGTCCAGGCCGATCAGGCTGTGCAGGGCGGTGCTGAAGGACAGGCCGGCGACCGGTCCGTGGAGCTCCGCGACGACCGCCCGGATACAGCCGACCACCGCGTCGAGGATCAGCTGGGGGTCCTGCTCGGCGTAGCCGGGGTGCGGCTCGTCGAGGGGGTAGCCGATCGAGTGGACGGCGAGTTGCCGGCCACCGGTGTCGTACGCGACGGCCTTGGCGCTGGTGGTGCCGATGTCCACGCCCACCACGACGGCCGTCCCGCTCACCGGTCCACCTCCTCGTGAGGGTCGCGGTGCCCGCGACGGCGTGCGGATCCGGGCGTGATCGCCCCTGTGGCTGACGTTACCGAGGCTGCGGGGGCCTCGCATGGCGAAGCGGGAGCCGCCGGCAGCCCCGCAATCGACGCAGCGGATTCCGCCTATCGTGCGGGTCAATCAGCCGATCGGTCAGATTGGTGACTTTCGCGTGTCTTGGTGGGCTTGCTTCTCAGTTGATGTGAATGACACCCCGATTGGTGGGCTCGCGCGGCGAAGGGGTCGGCGTGACGAAGACTGATTCGACGGGTTCCACGTGGCGCTACCGGTGGGCGCACCGGCAGAACGAGCGCCGGCAGCGGTCCTTCCGCGCGGCCGATGAGGCGTGGCGGCGACGGGACGAGGAGCTGCGCCGGCTGCGTACCCTCGCCGGGTCCTTCCACGGCTCGGCCGACGCGGGCGCCGGGCTGCCGATGGAGCTGTCCCCCGGCGAGGTGGTCTTCTGGACCCTGCCCGCCGCGCAACTGGTCGAGGTCCGGCACACCGCCGTGCTGCCCGCCCCCGACCTGCTCGTCGACCCCGAGCCGCCCGCGGTACGCCCGCGCCGCCCCGACGGGGTCAAGGTGACCGACGCCGGGCTGGCCGTGCTCACCAACCGCCGGCTGGTCCTGCTCGGCGGGCGGGGCCGCCGCGACTGGACGTACGGCCGGATGACCGGGCTGTCCCACGACCCGGGCGCGCCGGTGACGCTGATCCAGGTGCTGGACCGGCGGCGTACCTCCGGGCTGCTGCTGCCCACCGGCGCGGTCGCCGACTTCCGGTTCAAGCTGACCCTGGCCTTCGCCGACGCGATCGAGCAGCGGGCCGCGGTGATCGCCCAACTGGACGAGCTGATCGAGGAGCACGAGGCCGCCCGGCCGGTCCGCCCGGCGATCCTCACCCCGGGCCAGGCGCACCTGTCCGCGCGGGTCCCGGGTGGTCGGCGGACCGTCGCCGCCGGCGTGGCCCTCGCGCTGATCGTGCCGGCGATGCTCTTCGAGTCGGACCCGCCGGTGCGTCCCGGCTCGGAGATCGCCTCCGCCGCGACCCCGGCGGCGAGCACCCCGCCCGCGGCCCCGTCGCTGGCCCCGGTCGTGCGGATCGACCAGACCACCGCCCCGAAGCCGCACCGTGGCGGCACCGCCCCAGCGGACCCGCCGTCGCGCCAGGCCACGCCGCAGCCGGCCGGCGAGCGGCGGTGCGGCGCCCCGGTCAACCCCTACGGGTACGACTTCTGCGGCGGTTCCCGCGTCCGCGAACCCGCCTCCGGGGTCTGTGACTGGTTCGACTGCGTGCCCGGGTTCTGGTCCGGGCGGGGCTGGCTGGTGCAGTGCCGCGACGGCACGGTCAGCCTGACCGGCGGGCAGCGCGACTCCTGCGCCGGCCACCGGGGCTTCCGCCGCACTGTGTGGACCTGACGCTCAGCCGAAGTCGGGGACGGTCAGCGTGCCGTCTCCGGCGAGCGGGAAGCCCGGATTCCAGGCGATCTCCCACAGGTGGCCGTCGGGGTCGGTGAAGCAGCCGGCGTACCCGCCGTAGAAGGTGTCCCGGGCCGGGCGGGTGACCGTCGCGCCGGCGTCGGCCGCCCGGTCGAGGAGGTCGTCGACCTCGGCGCGGCTGCGCACGTTCTGCGCCAGGCTCACCCCGCCGAACCCGTCGCCACCCCGGTCGGTCAGGCCGGCGTCGTCGGCGAGCTTGTCCCGCCCCCACAGCACCAGCGCCAGCCCGCCGGCCTGGAAGAAGACGGTCTCCTCGACCTCCTGGCCACGCCACCCGAGCCGCTCGTAGAAGGTGCGGGCCCTGGCCAGGTCGGCCACGCCGAGGGTGATCAGACTGACGCGTTGCTCCATGTCGTGCGACCGTACCCGGCCCGATAGGCCTCCACCGATCGGCCAGCCCGAACGAACCGAACCCCCCTCGATGCGGGGCGTGTCCTTCTCGGACACGCCGGGTTGTACCGAATGGACGCGGAAGCCCTTCATGATGCGAGGCGGCCCGGTGACGGCGACGGACGGTGAGACCCGCGGCTGGCGGGCCCGGTGGGTCGGGCGGGAGAACGAGCGGCGGCGCACGGCGTACGACGCGGCGCTGCAGGCGTGGCGCCGCCGCGACGAGCAGTTGCGCCGCTGCTACACAGAGGCGGAGGAGCCGGCTCCACCGGCCGGCACGGCCGCCGGGCTGCCCGTGCCGCTCGACGACGACGAGATCGTGCTGTGCGTGCAGCCCGCGGCCGAGCTGGTCGAGGTGACCGCGCGGCACACGGCCGACCTGCCGGCCGTGGAGCTGACCGTCCTGCCCGTCGAGGACGCCGGGCGCTCGCCCCGGCTCCCGAAGGGCGTCGGCGTGGTCGACGCCGGGACCGCGGTGGTGACCGACCGGCGGCTGATCCTGGCCGGCCGCAACGGCTGCCAGGAATGGCCGTACGCCGGGCTCGGCGGGCTGGCCCACCACCCCGGGCAGCCGCTCACTCTGCTGCACCCGCAGGGCCCGGGGCGGGTCCGGGGCGTCCGGGTGCCCCGCGGCGTGGCGTCGGACTTCCGGCTGCGGCTGACCGTGGCGTACGCCCAGGCGACCGGGGCGTACCCGGCGCTGCTGGAGGGGCTCGATGACACGATCGTCGCGCACTGGCACGATCGGCCACCGGTCCCTACGCCCGCCACGCCCGCCGACGCCCCGGTGACAGCCCGGCTGGTCCGGCCGGCGCTGATCACCGCCGTCGCGGTGGCCCTCGCCCTCGCGGCCGTCGCCAGCGTGTTCCACGGATCCGTTCCGGACCGGCCGGTGGTCGGGATGGAGGTGAACCACGGCCGCGGGGTGACGCCGATCGACCCGGCCGTCCCGTCCGCGTCCACCGGCCTCGGTGCGCCCGCCAGCTCCGCCGCTCCCGGTGTCACCCGCGCCGCGCCCCACCGGCCGCCGGACGGGCAGCCCGCGCCCGCCGCGACCACCAGCCCCGTCCCGACCCCCACCGCCGACCGGTCCGCGGCCCAGCCCCCGTCCCCGCCCGGCGGGACCGTCACCAGTCCCTCGCCGACCCAGTCCGCCTCGCCGAGCCCCACGGCAACGGACCGCTGCGGCGCGCCGCCCAACCCGTACGGCTACAACTACTGCGCCGGTGACCTCGTCAACAAGCCCGCACCGGACGTGTGCGACTACTTCGCCTGCGCCGCGAACCTCTGGAACGGCAAGGGCTACCTCGTGCAGTGCAACGACGACCTGATCAGCCGGACCGGACAGCAGGGCGGGCCCTGCGCCGACCACGGCGGCACCCGCCGCTCGGTCTACGTGGCCTGAGCTGAGCCGGCGACCGCCCGCAGCGGGACCAGGCCGGCGAGGACCAGCGCGGCGCCGACCGGCAGCAGGTCCAGGTTCACCGCGATCGCCACGAACCCGACCAGCACCAGCACCGGCGCCCACACCGGCAGCAGCCGCGCCCCGACGGCCCGGACCAGCAGCACCAGCAGGCCCAGCTCGAACAGCGCAGGCCCGCCCATCAGGACGACGTCCGGCGGCGGCACCGCGTAGGCGAAGCGTGGGAACAGGTCCCCCAGGATCACCCAGATGAACGCGGCCGCCCCGACCAGCCCGGCCACCGCCGCCACGTCATCCACCACCCACAGCCGGGTGGACCGGGTACGCAGCACCCCGTGCAACCCGACGATCAGCGCCCCGAAGGCGACGACGCCGAGCAGGAACAGGGTGTGCCCGAGGTTCCATCCCCACGCGCCCTTGCTGATGTGGCCGTCGAGGCGGTCGAGCATCCGCAGGGCGCCGTAGCCGAACAGCAGCAGCGCGGCGGTCACGGCCACCGGCCGCAACCAGGGCCGGGCGGTACGCCTCGGCGTGTCGATGATCGTCATTGCCTCAGCCTCGTGGTCAGACCGGCCGCAGGCATCCGGGCCGGACCCGGAGTCGTCCCGGACCGTCCACCCCCGATCGGTCTCGGGGACGCCGGTCACGTCGGGTCGGGTGCTGCCATCGAGGCGCGCACCGCTGCCGCCCAGTTGTGGCGCTACGCGGGCCGGTTCGGCTTGCCGGGCAGCGGCGGGTTCGGTTCGCTGGGGCGCACGCGCCAGGAGATGGTGTCCGAGGCGGCGATCGCGGTGAGGATGACCACGGCAACGGCGGCGATCAGGATCGGTGACAGGAACGCCACCACCGGTGACAGCACGACGAGCAGGAGTAGACCGGCCACCCGGGACACGGCGACCTTGCTGAACGACAGGTAGTCGAGCCGGGCACGTCCGGCCAGGTAGATCGCGGGTCCGCACAGGATGACGGCGGACCAGACCAGGTTGGCCTGGGCGAGCGGATGGGCGATGACGATCTCGTCGCCGACCGAGCTGAGCACGATGCCGCCGGCCATGAACAGATGGGCGTACGAGGCGGACCGGCTGAAGACCGCCGGCGCGGCGCTCGCCGCGATCGCCGCCGGCAGGAGCAGGCCTGCGCGGTAGAAGTAGATCCGCCATAGGAGCGTGGTGATGGCGAACGTCAGCACGAACGCGATCGTCCGGTCCCGCCCGAACCCGTACGTGGCGAATCTGCCGCCCGATGCCAGGATCGTCTCACCGAACGCGATGATCATGATTTGCTGATAGCGCTCGGCGAGATGCTCCGCGGAGACCGCCTGGGTGGTGATCCGGGCTGGGCCGAGCTTGGGCAGCCAGAAGTCCAGCCGGCTCATGGTGTAGCCGAGGGCCGCCGCGAGGAGCCATATCAGCACCCGGGTGGTGCCCTCTGTCAGTGCGCCCGCGATCCACAGCACTCCGGCGAAGCAGTTCCAGATGAGCTGCTGCATCGAGCCGATCGTGGCCTGTGGCTGGCGACGTAGCGCGGCCGTGACGAAGAGGGCTCGCCCGACCTGGATGATCACGTATGTGGCGGCGAAGATCAGGCCGTCCTGGCCGAAGGCGGTGGGCGACGCGGCCGCCATGATCAGGGTGCCGAGCATGATGGGGATGATCACGAGCTGGATCGGGGGCTGGGCGGGGTTGAGGCGGTCCGTGGTCCAGGCGGTGAAGATCCAGACCCACCAGAAGGCGGCGAGCAGGATCACGGTGTGCAGGGCGCCGAGCCAGGTGAGGTTGGTGTACAGGGTGTGCGACAGCCGGGTCAGCGCGAAGACGAGGATCACGTCGAAGAAGAGTTCGACGTAGGTGGCGCGCTGCGGCTCGGCGTGATTCCGCAGCAGGTCGCTCGTGTTGCCGGCGGTCATCGGCACGCCCGTTCTGTCAGTTATGCCGCATCTATGCCGTCAGTCGTACCACGCGCCGCGCAACCCGGGCTCTCCTGCGGGGAATCCAAGCGGGTCGACATACCGCGAACCGGGCACACCCCTCGCCTGCCACCAGAAACCCCCGTGCACGCCGAGGAGCACCGCACTATCGTCCCGCCCGTGTCCCGCACCGTGACCCTCGCCCTGGTCGACCCCACCGGCCGCCCGCTCGGCGCCCTGCCCCCGTACGACGTGCCCGAGCCGTGGTGGCAGCAGGTCGGCGCGATCGTCGACGAGGCCCGCCGCCGCTACGGCGTCGACGTGGCCGTGCTGCGGCTGCTGTCCGCCGACCGGCCCGAACCGCCCGGCGGCAGCCTCACCTACCTGGCCGAGGTGGCCGCACCCCCGGCCGTACCCCTGGCAACGGTCGCGGTGGACCTCGCGCCGCACCCGCTGCGCGCCGCCTGGGCCGAACCCGGCGGCCCGGCCGCCAGCATCGCCTGGGCCACCGCCGAACTGGCCCGGCACGGCCGCCCGGTCACCGCCGTCGCCCAGCACCGCACCTGGAACCTGTCGGCGATCTGGCGATTGGACGGCCCGCACGGCAGCGCCTGGCTCAAGCAGGTGCCCGCGTTCTTCCAGCACGAGGCCGCCGTGCTGCGCTGGCTCGCCACCACCGCACCCGACCTCGTGCCGGCGCTGCTCGCCGCCGACGACACCGGCCGGGTCCTGCTCGACCACATTCCCGGCGAGGACCGCTACGCCGCCGACCCGGCCGAACGGGCCGCCATCGCCGCCGCCCACCACACCGTCCAGCTCCGCGCCGCCGGGGACACCGACACGCTGGTCGCCGCCGGCGTACCCGACCTGCGGGGCCCGGCCCTGGCCCGGTGGATCCGCGACCGGCTGGCCGCGCACGACACGGCGGTGGTGGCCGACCTGCTCGCCGGCCTCGACGACCGGCTCGACCAGGTACGCGACTGCGGGCTGCCCGACACCCTCGTCCACGGCGACCTGCACCCCGGCAACGTGCGCGGCGACGGCCACCGGGCGACGATCATCGACTGGGGCGACGCGTTCGTCGGGCACCCCGCCTTCGACATCCTGCGCCTCACCGAAACCGTCGACGAGGCGACCGCCGGAGCGCTGCTCGACGCCTGGGCCGCCCGCTGGCGGGCCGACGCGCCCGGCAGCGACCCGCATCGGGCGGTCGACCTGCTCCGCCCGGTCGCGCCGCTGCGGATGGCCGCCGTGTACGCGATGTTCCTGGCCGGCATCGAACCCAGCGAGCACCCCTACCACCGGGGCGACGTGCCCGCCTGTCTCAAGCGGGCCGCCGCCCTGGCGTGACCGTCACACCTTCCGCACCGGGATCCACAGCTGGGCGTCGGCGGTCCGCCCGTCGGCCGCCACGCGCACCTGCGAGATCTCCGGCCCGGGCCGGCTCTCGTACGGGTTGGACGGGAACCACTGGGTGAACACGTCCCGCCACAGGTACTGCAGCGCCTCGGGGAACGGCCCCGAGCTGTGGAACACCGCCCAGTCGCCGGCCTGCACCGGCAGGCTGTCCAGGTCCGCCGGCACGTCCGCGTCGGTCACCACCGCGTGCCAGTAGTCCAGCTCGGTGCCCTCCGCCCGCGAGCCGGCCAGGTCGTCACTGACGTTGACGATCCCGCGCGGCTCCTGGTCCGACAACGCCTCGATCCGGCGTACGGTCTCCGGCTCCAGGCCCTTGATGAACGTCACGATGTGCGGGTTCATCCCCTCGTGGACCAGCGGCACCCGGGCCTTGCGCCCGGCCAGGCGGAACGCCTCCTTCGCCACGATCCGGTACTCCATGCTGGCGCTCCCTTCGACGACGAGTCGGAAGGACATCCGGGGCTGCGCCCGCAGGGTCGCCCCCGTGCGGCGGGCCTCCTGCGGGCCGACGCCGTGCACGGCGCGGAACGCGCGGGCGAACGCCTCGTTCGAGCCGTACCCCCAGCGGACCGCCACCTCCAGCAGCGACGCCTCCCCGGACAGCACCTCCGCGCCGGCCACGGTGAGCCGGCGGCGGCGCACGTACTCCGACAGCGGCATCCCGGCCAGCGCCGAGAAGAGCCGCCGGAAATGGTGCTCCGACACACACGCGATCCGCGCCAACCCGGCGACGTCCAGCGGCTCGTCGAGGTGGCGTTCGAGGTGGTCCATGGCCTGGTTGAGGCGTTCCAGCACCCGATGCTCCCTTCCTGATTTCCGCCATCGACGCTAGGCATCGCCATGCACCGCGGCCCGACCTTGGTGGGACCGATCCGGTCGGGTCCGCCATATTCGGAAGCGTCGGGTCCGAACTTGAGACCCTCGCCCCCACCTCCTGTTATAAGTATCAGGCAAGGAGGTCGGATAATGCTTATATCGGCTGCGGTGTGGGCCGCGCTGCTCGACGCGGGGATTGTTGCGACCCCGCTCGATGCAGATCATGCCGAGCTGCGCACTGGGCCTCACCGCCACGTACTAAGGGTGGTGCACTCCCTGACAGCACTGACTCCCAGTGACATCGCCGAGCTGAGAGATCGGCACCGGGAGCCGGTCCTGCTCATCGTGCCCTCGGCCACCTCCGCCGTCCGAGCGGCAGTCCAGGCCGCTGACTGGTCCGTCCTGATCAACGACGGGAGACAGGTCACCGGCAGCCTTCGGCTGGCAGGCCACCAGGTGACCGTCGGGCCGCAGGACGCTGACGTCCCCTCCCGGAGTGCCCGGCCCGGTCGCGTGCCGTGGGGCACCCTCACGCTACTGCGACGGCTGGTGGAGCGACCATGGGCCGGGCAGCACCAGTTGGCTGAGGCCACCCGGCTTTCTCAGCCCCGCGTATCGCAGGCGCTCGCCGCGTTGGCCGACCAAGGACTCGTGCGTCGCACATCAACCGGCTGGGACGTCACTGACATCGACGCCGCCTTCGACTGGTGGCTGCGTTCGTACCCGGGCCCGCACGGCCTGAGGACCCTCTGGTACGGCTTGGACGCCCCCGTCCAGCAGGCAGAGGCAGTCGTCGGCTTGCTGACCGGCCGCGGCCACGGAAGAACTGCGGTCTCCGGCGATGTGGCAGCCGACATCATCGCCCCGTGGCGTAGCCCGCAGCGCGCAGTCATCTACGCCCAGACCGGAGCCGACCTGTCTCAGGTCGGCCTCACACCGGCTCACGAAGAAGACGCAACGGTGGAACTGATCGTGCCCAAAGACCCCGGTGTCTGGCCGAGCCCGACCACCGAGAAGCCATCTGACGCTCTTCCCTTGGCGGACACCCTGCAGATCCTCTGGGACGTCGCACGCGCTCCCGGGTCGGACACCGACGAGGCGGTGCGCCATCTGCGGCAGGTGTTGCGCGACCGGCGCCGCGGACCTGCAGGAGGGCAGGCGGCATGACGGAGTCGACGGCGGATTCCAGTCGGTACAACGTTCTGGCGCTGACGTCGACGATGCTGCAGGGCTGACATCGCACGCCTGGCCGATAAGCGCCACCGGCCCGGAGTCCGGCCTGACACTGCATGGTTTCTTTGGCGCTCCTGGCGGCACGCGTCTCGGCCATGTGTCGGCCCCAACTGCCGACGGGACGCGCATGCAGGCCCTGATGAACCGGGGTCGTCGCCCGCACTGTGTGACGCCAAACCCACAGAGTCAGGGTTCCTGCCCAGAGGGTCCCTACTGCTCCGGCCGCATGAACTCGGGCAGCAGTCGTGGCACGTCGTGGGCCAGCCGCAGGGCGGCGAGCCTCGCCAAGCTGAAGAGCCGGCACTCAGCGGTGAACAGTCGGTGGCCCGGCTTGCCGTTGCCGCAGGCAACTACTACAAAGAAGGTCGTAGACGTGTTTGCCGACCGAAAGGCAACCGCAATGTCCCTGTCCCTGAGCCGGACCCGACTCGCCGCCACCGCGGTCACCGCCGCGGCGACCGCCGCCGCCGTCACCGCCCTCGTGGGTGGTACCGGCGCGGCCAGCGCAGCCACTGTCAGCGAGAACGGCCACGGCCGGCACGCCAAGCTCGACCACGCGTTCGTCATCATGATCGAGAACCATTCCCAGCAGGGTGTGATCGGCGACCCGAACGCCCCGTTCATGACCCAGCTCGCCAACACGTACGGCAACGCCGAGAACTACTACGGCGTCACTCACCCGAGCCTGCCGAACTACGTCGCCACGCTCAGCGGCTCCAACTGGGACTCCAACAGCGACGACCCGAACCAGCGGTTCCCGCACACCAACCTGGTGGACACGCTGGAGCAGAAGCACCTGACGTGGGGCGGCTACCTGGACGCCCTGCCGGCGGACGACAAGCTCGCCGACTACTGGCCGGCCCAGAGCAACCCGCTGTACGCCTCGAAGCACAACCCGTTCGTGCTCTTCCCCGACGTCCGCGACAACCCGCAGCGGATGAGCCACGTCAAGCCGTACACGGACCTGGCGGCGGACCTGAACACGCCGCACGCGCCGAACTTCGTGTTCATCGCGCCGGACCAGTGCAACGACATGCACGGCGGGGTCTACACGCCGGTCGACGGGCACGCCGAGACCCCCTGCCCGTACGGCTCCACCAACGACGACGCCAACGACGCGGCGCTGAAGCGCAAGTCCGACGCGTTCGTCAAGAACGCCGTCACCACGATCATGCACAGCAAGGCGTGGACGCAGCACTCGGCGATCTTCATCGTCGCGGACGAGGGCGACTACAACGCCGACTCGACCACCGGCGGCTGGGAATCCCCGGCGGGCTGCTGCGACTCGCCGGTGCTGCCCAAGGGCGACACCCGGGTCAGCCCCAGCTGGCCGGGCGGCGTGTACGGCGGCGGCAAGGTGCCGGCCATCGTGGTGACCGGTGGCAAGCCCGATCACCACGTCAGCCAGGTCGCCTACAACCACTACTCCCTGCTGCGCACCCTCGAGGACGCGTGGGGCCTGCCGGAGTTGGGCTTCACCAGCGACCACGAGCAGGTGCCCACCATGGATGAGTTCCTGCGCGGCTGACCAACGTGTTCGCGGGGCGGCGGGCCGGTCGGCCTGCCGCCCCGCTCCCGATCCGATCGGCTGCCCGGCAATTCACAGGTTCGGGGTTCGAGTCCCTGGCGGCCCATCCTTCCGCAGCCCAGCGGCCCATTGCGGGGCCGCTGTTGCCGTAACTCAGGCCGGTACAGCAGCGAAGTACAGCAGTAGCGCCTTTAAAGCACGAGCTGGTGAGGGGCGCCGACCGAGCAGGCAGCGGAGCACCCGAACCAGCGAGCATGAGCGACGATCGCGGACGCAGACGGCTAGCTAGGCGGCCAGCAGGAGCACCCGCTGGCGCAGGAGCCCGGAGCCCACCTCCTGCATAGGCGACCGAGGTAAGGGCGGCACGGGACACAGCGGCGACGACAGGTCCTCACCCCTCGCCACCGCACCCGGATCCTGACATGCCCGCGACGGTTGACAACCCTGGTTGTCGGGCGGACTCTGAAGTCGGAGGCCACTGATGAGGGAGCCGTTCATGCGGGAGTTGACGTCGGACGAGCGACAGGAACTACGGCGGGAACTGGGTGCTGTTGCCGCTGACTGGGCGCAGCGGCTGCACAGTTCCGATGTGGATGCGCGGGGCGGTGCTGCCCAGGAGCCGAACTCCGCGGAGCGGATGCGGGCTCATCTTGCGCGGATGGCGGCAGGTGAGCAGATGCGTCGCCTTCTCGCTGACCTCGTGTCCGCCGATGCCGAGGAAGCGGTGGAGCACGGTGCCGGCTATCCCGAGCTTGGCGCAGCGGTAGGCGCTAGTCGGCAAGCCGCGCGTAAGCGATGGCCTGGCCTGTCGAAGAGGCGTGCCACCGAGTGGAAGCAGCCGCCCGGGGGCATCGGTTGGGCCGGCAACCAACCGGGTTCCCCGGGACCGTTTTCGGGGACCTGAGGGGCCTGGCTTGACGTCCGTGGCTGACATCAACGGTGGCGGCTGAAGCCGGACGAGCGTGGATGACTGTCCGCGCTGCTGGCGCGGATGCCGCACCATGGGCGTCGTGATCCATCTGAAGCGGAAGCGGCACCACAAGAAGAAGCACAAGGACTGGTGCGACTGCGACGGCTGTGACTGCGACGGTCCGGACTGCTGCGACTTCGGCCTCTTTTCCTTCCTGCTCACCCTCGGCTCGGTGGCGGCGGGCGCGGTGCGGGCGCCGGGCGTGGACCGGGTCGGGCGCGCCGCCATCCTCGGCTACCGGCGCTGGCTGTCGCACCGCTGGCCTGGCCGCTGCCGCTACACCCCCACCTGCAGCACCTACGGGCTGGCGGCGGTGGAGAAGTACGGCCTCGCGGTGGGCGGGCGCCTGGCCGCCGACCGGGTACGCCGCTGCAAGCCGCACGTGCCGCGCGGCACCCACGACCCGCTGCGCTGATCCCGGCCGGCTGAGTGCCTGTTCGCCCTGGTCAGGTCGGGCCCCGGCGGCGAACCGGTCGCGGCGACCGCCTTCGGTAGGTGTGACGGCGGACACAGTCACCGGGTGTGAGGTGCGTCGTTGTGCGGGGCAGCGGCGGAGAGTGCGCCGCGACGGGGGAGGCGAGGGCATGGCCGAGCACACGGCATGGGGCCAGTTGCGGGAGCATTGCGGGGGCGAGCCGGACGCCGAGGCAGCGTACGAGGCCGCGCGGATCGAGTTCGAGCTGAGGCAGGCGATACGGGAGCTGCGGCGCCGGGCGACCCCGGTCGGGTTCCGCCGGCGGGCTCGCCGCTGACCGGATCGCCGGCAGGTGTCCTGTTCGGACACAGCAGTTCATCGCAGGGGTGTCGGCCCGCCGAACACCACCGGGACTCCGGGGGAGTAGAGCACGCTCACCGGCGGTCCGGGCATCGGCGGAAGCCCGGCGGCGGCAACGAGTTCGTCGTCCAGGTGCAGCAGTTCGGCGCGGTGCAGGGGCCACTGTGGATGCCAGTTCGGCAGGTGCAGCGTGCGCCCGTACGCCCGGGTGTGCAGGCCCCAGCGGGCGGTGAGGAAGTGGTCCAGGGGTGTCGGGTCGGCGATCGGCTCGCCGACCCGCACCTCGATTCGGCTGGTGGCGCCGGCCGGGCCGGGCCAGCGGCGCCGGCTGCGGTAGGTGAGGCGGTCGCCGTCGCGGTCCAGCCGCATCGCCGACCACTTGTACGGCAGCCGCAGGCTCGCCTGCGCCACCAGCACCGGCACCAGCCGGGACGCGTCGAGTGAGCGGAACACCACCGCCCGCCGGCCGGTGCCGTCGACGGAGTAGAGCCGGACGTTGGTCTCCCAGAAGGTGCCGAAGTACGGCACCCCCGGCCCCCGGCCGAGGCCCAGCCCGACCATCCGGAAGCCGATCAGCCCGACGTAGGTGACCCCGTCGAGGACATCCGGGCGGGTGCCGGCGGGCAGCAGCGGCGCGACGGTCTCCGGGGCGACCGCCCAGTGCAGGAAGGTCAGGTCCTGCCAGCGTTGCCGCAGGCTCGCCCAGGGGAACGTCCGGGTGGGCGCGGCGTCGACCGGCTCGGCTTCCACGCGTCCATTGTGCCTTGGCTGCCCGTCACTCCGGCTTGTGGCAGACCGCCTCGACGTTGTTGCCGTCCGGGTCGCGGACGAACGCGCCGTAGTAGGTCGGGTGGTATTCCGGCCACACCCGCGGCTCGTGCAGCACCTGCGCGCCGGCGGCGACCGCGGCGTCGCGGAACGCCCGCACCGCGGCCCGGTCGGGGGCGGTGAACGCGATGTGCGCCTCCAGGGGCTTGCCGTCGGCCGGTCCGGGGACCAGCCAGAAGTCGGGGCGGTCCACGCCGTAGCCGATCGGGCCGGGCTCCATGATCCGGCGGCCGCCCAGCGGGGCCAGCACCGCGTCGTAGAAGGCGGCACTGGCCGGCAGGTCGCACACCATGACGGAGAAATGATCGAGCACGTCGCCTCCCAGCGGTCGTCGAGGACCGGGCCACGCTATGAACCGGCTACGACATTTCCCGGCCGCCGTAATACCGCCGCCCGTCGGCGCTGATCCGGCACCGCCAAAGTCGGGCGCCGACGCAACCCGATGCTCGTCCGAACCCGTCGAGACTGCGAAGGAGGGAGCTTGATGGCGGATGCCGACCGTGAGTACGTGGAGTACGTCTCCGCGCGACTGCCGAGCCTGCACCGGACCGCGTTCCTGATGTGCGGCGACGCCCACCTGGCCGACGACGTGGTGCAGCAGACGATCACGGCGCTGTACGTGAACTGGCGCCGGGTCAGCCGGGCCGACAACGTCGACGCGTACGTGCACCGGATGCTGGTCCACAAGCTGGTCGACGAGAAGCGGTTGAGCTGGGCGAAGGTCCGGCTGCTGGGGTGGATGCCGGAGCCGGCGCGCCCACCGGTCACCCCGCACGAGGAGCTGGCCGAGCGGGACAGCGTGGTCGCCGCGCTCGCCCATCTTCCCCGCGGCCAGCGCACCGTACTGGTCCTGCGGTTCCTGTGCGACCTATCGCTGGCCGACACGGCCGCAGCGATGGGCTGCTCCGAAGGCAACGTGAAAGCGCAGACGGCTCGGGCGCTGGCGGCGGTCCGCCAGGTGCTCGACGTCACCGAGATGTCCGGGAGGAATCGGAGATGACAACGTTGGACGACCAGCGCATGGCCGCGCTGCTGCGATCGGCGTCCGTTCCACAGCCGCGGGTTGACGTCGGTCGCGCGGTGCGGGAAGGCCGCCGGCGCCGCCACCGCCGCCGCGTCGGCGGGATCGCTGCGGTGACGGTGATGACCGGGCTCGGCGTGGTGGGCGCCGTCCAGATCGACGGCACCGACAGCCGGCCGGCGCCGGCCGCACCGCCCCTCGCGGCGTCACCGGCCGGGACCCTGTCGGCCGGCGCAGGCTCGCCGGTCACCTGCGAGGCGTCGTGGTTGCCTCAGCCGATCGGCGGACCGGTCGCGGTGGCCAACGGCGTCGACCCCACCGGGCGGTACATCGTCGGCGACATCGGCACCGGGCAGGAGGACGGGCGGGTCGTGCTGTGGACCGACGGCCAGGCAGCCGTCCTACCGGCCGGCGCACGGAACGCGGCCGCGGTCAACGCCAGCGGCGTCGTGATCGGCACCAACGGCGACGGCACCGGCTGGGTCTACCGGGACGGGAAGCTGCGCTTTCTGGCCACCCCGCCCGGCTACCGGACGGTCCTCGTGCACGCGATCAACGGCCGGGGCGACATCGCCGGCACCGCCAGCGGAGCCGGCGACTCGCAGCACGCCGTGCTGTGGTCGGCGGACCGCCCGCAGGAGTACCGGCTCATCGGCCGTCCGGGATCCGCCGCGACCGGGATCACCGAGGACGGCACGATCGTCGGCGCGACGGGCCACAAGCCCTACCGGTGGACGCCGCAGGGCGCCGGGGCGCCGCTAAAGGTGCCCGACGGTTACCCGCGCGCCTCGGTCGAGTCGGCGCACGGCGAATGGGCGATCGGCATGGTTCCCGGCGCCGCCCGTCAGGGCGGTGGCGTGGAGATGCTGCCGGTACGGTGGAATCTCGCGACCGGGGCGGTGGACCTGTTGCCGTTCCCGGGGACGGCCGGGATCGCCGGCAACGGCGACCTGCTGGTCGACGACGCTGCACCGCTGGTCGTCGCCCCGGACGGCACGTCCCGCCGGTTGCCGGGCCTGAGCGGGGTCCGGGCGACCAAGGCGGGCACCTACACGGTTAGCGGGATCAGCGACGACGGCCTGACCGTGGTCGGTGCCGTTTACGAAAATCAGGTGTACCGGCCGCTGGTGTGGCGCTGCCGCCGCTGAAGGTCGCGCGCCCGGTGCATGCCGCTGACGCCGGGCCCGCGCAAGGGACGATCCGGTTCGCCATACCCGCGTAGACCTCGCCGGTGACGCCGTCGACCAGACTGATCCGCGCGTACGGGCTGCTCGCCGGATAGGACGGGTTCCCGCTGGGCGCCGCCGCCGTTCGGGATCCTCAAACCCGGGTGGCCGGTGCCGAACACCGGCCACCCGGCTGATCACGTCAGCCCAGCTCGCCGGCTGCGTAGTACCGGGCATACCAGCGCGACTGCTCCTCGACCGTGAACGCCGTGACGTCGTCCGGGTGGCAGGCCGACAGGTAGGTCAGCACCTCTGCTGCCTCCGCCGTTCCGAGTGCCCGCAGGTGGTCCAGGGTGCGATCCCGGCCGGCGCCGCAGAGCAGCTGCCACTCCACCGAGCAGGCCGCGTCGAAGCTGGAGTGCTTGGCCCGCCAGATCAGCGGCACGTCCGCCACGTCGCCGTGCAGGAACAGCTGTGTGCAGCCCAGGTGGATGAGGGCGCTGTTGTTGTCCACCCCGAGCGCGGTCTGCTCGCGCAGCATGTCGCGCACCTGCTGAAGGTCGTCGGGCTGCAGGCCGTGCCGGCGGTACCACTCGTCCTCGTCCACCGCGCCATCCTCGGCCACCGCCTGGCCGCGCGCCACGGGGCCTTCGCCCCGGCTCAGGCAAGGAACGCCAGGAGATGTCGGAGTGTCTCTTCGGGTGCCTCCTCCGGCATGAAGTGCCCGCCGTCAACCGGGCCCCCGTCGACCTGGTCGGCCCAGGACCGCCACACCGTCAACGGTTCGTACCAGCTCCCGACCGGCCCGGTCGCGCTCCACAGCGCGAGCACCGGGCATCGGATCCGCCGGACGCGCCGGTCCGCCTCGTCGTGCTGGTAGTCCAGCGTCGCCGCCGCCCGGTACTGCTCGCAGATCGCGTGGATGGTCTCCGGCCGGCGGAGCTTCGCCACGTACTCGGCCCTGACCGGTGCGGGGAAGCTCTCCGGCACCTGCGACAGCGCGTCGAGCATGTGGTCGACGATGACCTCCGGCGCCGACCCGACCAGCCGCTCGGGCACCGGCTCGGGCGCGGCGAGGAACGACCAGAGCCAGAATCCCAAGCTGAAGGCCATGCCGGCCCGGCGGAACGCGTCGCCGGTGGGCACGATGTCCAGCACTGCCAGGCGGGTCACCGTCCCGGGATGGTCCAGTGCCATCCGGTACGCGCACCGCGCGCCCCGGTCGTGCCCGACCACGGCGAACGAGTCGTACCCCAGCAGCCGCATGACCTCCACCTGCTCCTCGGCCACCCGCCGCATGCTGTACGGGGCATGATCCGGCGTGCTGGGTGGGGTGCCGCTGTCGCCGAAGCCGCGCAGGTCGGTGGCGACCACGGTGAACCGTTCGGCCAGGCGCGGGGCGACCCGGTGCCACATCAGGTGGGTCTGCGGCATGCCGTGCAGCAGCAGCACCGGCGGCCCGTTCCCACCCCGGCGCCCGTGGACCGTGCTGTCGGTGGCGGGGACGTCGAACACCTCGAAACCGTCGAACACGCAACGCCCTCGCTCACCCGGTTCAACGACCGGGAGGCCGCGGCGCTGTCCACAGGCCCTTGAGAAGGTCCCACCCGGCTGCTCTGATGGCCCTCATGCAGGAGGCGGAGGTGCGGCGCACCGTCGAGACGGTGTGGCGGATGGAGGCCGGGCGGGTCGTCGCCGGCATCGCGGGGATCGTCCGCGACGTCGGCCAGGCCGAGGAACTCGCCCAGGACGCCCTCGTCGCCGCCCTCGAACAGTGGCCGCGCGACGGGGTGCCGGCCAACCCCGGGGCGTGGCTGGTCACCGTCGGCAAGCGCCGCGCCGTCGACGCGCTGCGCCGCCGGCAGACCCAGCAGCGTACGCTCGCCGAACTCGGCCGGGACCTCGACGAGCACGTCACCCCCGATTTCGATGCCGCCGTCGAGGACCACATCGAGGACGACCTGCTGCGGCTGATCTTCACCGCCTGCCATCCGATCCTGTCGCCGATCGCCCGGGCGGCGCTGACCCTGCGGCTGCTGGGCGGGCTGACCACGGGTGAGATCGCCCGCGCCTTCCTCACCTCCGAGCCGACGATCGGGCAGCGGATCACCCGCGCCAAGCAGACCCTCGCCACCCCCAAGATCCCTTTCGAGGTGCCGGGTCCGGCGGAACGCGCCGAACGCCTCGACTCGGTCCTCGAAGTCGTCTACCTGATCTTCAACGAGGGCTACTCGGCCACCGCCGGCGACGACTGGATGCGTCCCGCGCTCTGCCAGGAGGCGCTGCGTCTGGCCCGGCTGCTGCAGGGGCTGATGCCCGGCGAGCCCGAGGTGCACGGGCTGGCCGCCCTGCTGGAGATCCAGGCGTCACGCACCCGCGCCCGCACCGGCCCCGACGGCACGCCGATCCTCCTCAACGACCAGGACCGCAGCCGCTGGGACCGGCTGCTCATCCGCCGCGGGCTGGCCGCGCTGGACCGGGCCCGCACCGCGCACCCCGGCCCGTACGCCCTCCAGGCCGAGATCGCCGCCTGCCACGCCCGGGCGGGTACCCCGCAGGAGACCGACTGGGCGCGGATCGCCGACCTCTACGCGGACCTCGTGCGGATGGTGCCCTCCCCGGTGATCGAGCTGAACCGGGCGGTCGCGGTCGCCCAGGCCCACGGCCCGGCCGCCGGCCTGGAACTCGCCCGCGAGCTGGCGTACGAGCCGGCGCTGGAGCACTACCACCTGCTGCCCAGCGTGCTCGGTGACCTGCTGTTCAAGCTCGGCCGGCACGACGAGGCGCGGGTCGAGTTCGCGCGGGCCGCCGAGCTGACCGGCAACGCCCGGGAGCGGGAGCTGCTGCTCGCCCGGGCCGCCGAATGCGGGTCGAAAAAATCTTGAGAACCGATGTCGGATCCGGGTCGGCCCGATCGACGCGTCAGCGAGACACCGTTGACGAGGAGATCACGATGACCAGTACGACGATCACCCGGGCCGGGACGACACCGCGCGTGTCGACCGCCGCCCTGCTCACCGCCGGGGCCGCCGCCGGGCCGCTGTTCCTGGGACTGGGTCTGGTCCAGGCGTACACCCGGGACGGCTTCGACCTGAGCCGGCAGCCGCTGAGCCTGCTCACCCTCGGCGACCTCGGCTGGATCCAGATCGGCAACTTCGTACTGTCCGGGCTGCTGGCCCTGGCCAGCGCGGTCGGCCTGCGGCGGGCGCTGCGGGGCGGTCCGGGCGGCACGTGGGGGCCGGCGCTGGTGGCCGTCCTGGGCGTAGGTCTGATCATCGCCGGGGTGCTGCGCCCCGATCCGAGCATGGGCTGGCCGGCCGGTGCGCCGGCCGGCAACCCGGAGACGATGAGCTGGCACTCCTACGGCCACGGGGTCGGGGCGATGCTGTCGTTCGGGTCGCTCACCCTGGCGTGCCTGGTCTTCGCCCGACGGTTCGGCCGTGTCGGGGCGGGGTTGTCGGTCCTGGTCGCCGTGGCGACGGTCGTGGTCATGGCCTGGCCCGACCAGGACAGCATCAGCGTCCGGATGGTCGTCGGCTCGTTCTTCGTCTTCGCCTGGCTCACCGCCGTGTGCCTGCACACCATCACCGAGAGGAACCATTGAGATGCGTTACATGCTGATGCACAAGCTGGACGAGGCCGTGCCCGGCACCTTCGAGCCGAGCCCGGAGTTCCTGAAGCGGATGGGCGCCTACATGGAGGAGGTGTCCCGGGCCGGGATCCTGCTTGCCGCCGAGGGGCTGTGCAAGAGCAGCGAGGAGTCCGCCCGGATCACCGCCACCAAGGGCAAGACCACCATCACCGACGGGCCGTTCACCGAGACCAAGGAGCTGATCGCCGGGTTCGGGCTCATCGACGTGCGGTCGAAGGAGGAGGCCGTCGAGTGGGCCAAGCGGTTCGTCGACGTGTTCACCCAGAGCGGCATCGACGTGGAGGTCGACGTGCGGCGGGTCAGCGAGGGCCCGCAGGAGAGCTGATCCGCCCGGTCGGGGAGCCGGTTCTCGGCCGGCTTCCCGACCGCAACGGACGGTCGCGGCTGCGCGGGCGTGTCGAGCCGGCACGCGGCCAGGCGTGTGATCAACGGGACGGTTGGCTGTCCCACCATCGGCGTGCGTCCAGCTCTGGCTGTTCCGGACTGGCGAAGTAGAAAGGCACCCTCAGCCGTCCAGCAAGCGCCTGCCCGGTCCGGGCAGCCTCGTCGGTCTCCGGCCATGGCGGCACCTGGCCGCTGAACAGCCTCAGGTCCCCGCCGTGCCGAATGGCCGCCAGCCGTGCCTCGCTCTGAGGTTCGGCACGCACGGCGACCAGGACCACGAACCAGCCCTGGGAGTCACCGTCCCACACCGCCTCGATCGCATCCGGTGTCCACGGCAGCCCCGCCACCCGCTGCAGCAACGTGTCGACGTCGCGGGGCGGCTCCGCCCGGAACGCGATTCGGTCGTGCAGCTGCTGGTAGCGCCACCGCACGAGATCCTCGCAGTCCAGCAGCGCCGGTCTCGGCTGCAACCCGGCTTGCCACAAGGCGGCGATGGCCGGGAACCGGCGGTCGTGCAGGACGAGGCCGTCGACCCGCACCCGAAGTGCTTCGGGCAGCGAGTCCCACAGCGCCTCCATCACCGCATTAACTCACGCCCGAGCCGAAGCCGGCGAACGCTCGTGGACACGGCACCAGGGGTACGCGGTAACGGCCCGATCATCATTCACGGGCCGGTAGCGTCGGTCGGGTGCGGCTCACTGTGCTCGGCGGGTGCGGGGTGTGGCCCGAGGCGGGCCAGGCGTGCAGCGGCTTCCTCGTGGAGCACGACGGGTTCCGGCTGGTGCTCGACCTCGGCTACGCGACCCTGCCGCGGCTGCTGCAACACCTCACCGCCGACGAGGTCGACGCCGTGTTCGTCAGCCACGGGCATCCCGACCACTGCGCCGACCTGAACCCGCTGCTGCGGGCGCGGACCCTGCGCGACGACCCGCCGCCGTCGCTGCCGGTGTACGCGCTGCCCGGTGCCCTGGACGCGGTGCTGGCGCTGGACCGCCCCGGCATGCTGGACGCCGCGTACGTGCCGCACGAGTTCACCGCCGGCGACCGGTTCGACATCGGCCCGTTCCGGGCGCAGACCCGCCCGCTGCCGCACTACCTGCCCAACGCCGGGATACGGCTGGCCGCGGGCGGCCGGGTCCTCGCGTACACCGGGGACACCGGCCCGAGCCCCGACGTGGTGGACCTGACCCGCGACGCCGACCTGCTGGTGGCCGAGGCCACCTACGTGACCGAGGTGCCGCAGGACTCGCAGGGCCACCAGTCCAGCGCCCGCCACGCCGGCCGGCAGGCCGCGGCCGCCGGCGCGAAACGGCTCCTATTGACCCACCTGCGGCCCGGCACGGACCATGCGGCGTCCCGCGCCGCCGCCGCAGACGGGTACGGCGGCGAGGTGGATGTCGCCACCGCCGGCCTGGTCATCGACCTCCCCTCACGCTCCGGGTCTACACCCACCTGATGCCGGCCAGCGATGAACGCACTCGCCGTGCCGTCGACGATGTCTTGGTGGGGCACGCCAGCCGCAGGCTGATGATCAGCGAGCTGTGTCGGGTTGCATGAGGGCGAGCGTGGATGCGATGAGATAGACAGTCGATTGAGGTATTGGCGCCGGCCCGAACAGGACTGGCTGCCCGTCGGCGAGAGAGGTTGGCCCGTGGGTGAGCGCGGAGATTCTGTTCGGTACGCGTACTGGTCTGATCGACGAGTCCGCTCTATCGCCGTTGACGACGGAATCAATATCGACCCGCGTTGGAAGACCAAGATTGCCCTCTTCAAGATTCCGCTGTTGCAGACCGGCATCGACCTTGAGCGAGAGCCCCGCACTCTCCATCGCAAAGAGGTAGCGGGGCGAATCGAGCGGGCAATCGGGGATCTTGCCGTCGAGGACTTCGTGACCCCGCCGCCGGTTCGCTACGCACGAGGCATTGGGCGGGTCGAGTTCTCACACTTCGTTTGTGAAGAACAAGACCGAGTGGTCCTAGGCGTGCGCACCGTCGCGTCCGACGGCACTCGCGTAGCCATCTGCCTCTTCGGCAGTCGAGACAACGTCGCCGGGTTCATGGGCCCTCATGACCCCGTGGCAAGCGGCTGGAGCTCTTCTGCGATGTGGTCGATCATGAGATGGTTGGCAGAGAGATGCGCGGCGAGCTCCCTACGACACGATGACCCGCAATCGATCTCGGTGGAGGCGATGAAGATCGCCTTCGACCAGGGCTTTACTCGGGATTCGCGCGAAGCCACCGACCAGCCGTGGAGCCGGGGATACACGTTTGGCGATGCGGCGGACGCCGAGTGGTTCGCGGAGATCTACAGCGACGTGGTTCTTGATATGGACCGGTGGAGCCTGGACGAGCCTGTAGACCGGATCCTCGTTGGTGCGCCGCTGTGGGTGCGAACTCCACGGGCCGCAGCCCGGAGGTACCGCGACTTTCGCCGGGACATGAATGTTCGGCGCTACCCGTAGCTCCCCTCTGCGACCCTGCCCGCTGACCTGGCGCCTGCGACACCTGACGGCCTGACGACGGCCCACGGCGCCCGTCTTCAAGCTTCGCGCCTGGTTAGCGGGGTTGCAGGGATCTTAGTCCGGCGTGCTGACCAGCCGCGAAGTTCAGATCATGCGTCGTAGCGCGGTCTCCACTGCGTCGATCAGCGGATCACCTTCGGTCCGTGGGCGCCGTGCGAGGCCGAGTTCGACGTCCGGCAGGGTGGGCAGGGCATCCGCGTCGTGGCAGGCCATGGCCGGTTCGAGGTTCGCGGGCATGAGCGCCGCGACGCCGAGCCCGGCCCGTACGGCGGCGAGCACACCGAGCAGGCTGTTGCTTTCGAACGCCACCCTCCAGCGCCGATCGGCACGTTCCAGTGTTTCCAGCACTGACGTACGCCAGAAGCACGGGTTGGAGAACAGCACCACCGGCAGCGGATCGGCGGCCACGTCCACATCCTGGCCTATCGCCCAGACCAGGGGGCGGCGTACCGTCCAGCGCGGCGGCCCGGGAAGGTACGGCACCTCGTCGAGCACGAGTTGCACGCGGCCGGCGTCGTAGGCCTCCCGCATCGCGGCGCTGGAGAAGGTGAGCACCTCCAGCGTCGCGCCGGGATGCAGCCCGGCGAGGTCGGCGAGGGCCTGTGGCAGTTGGGACGCGGCGAGGTCTTCGAGCAGCCCGACGCCGCAGCGGCCGGTGAGCGCGCGCCCGGTTTCGGTGAGTGCCTGTGCGGAGAGCGAGAGAATGCGTTCGGCGTACGGCAGGAGTTCTTCTCCCGCCCGGGTCGGCGAGACGCCGGACGGCGACCGGTACAGCAGCGGACGGCCGACGACGCTCTCGAGCTTGCGCAACTGCTGGCTGAGCGCGGGCTGGGTATGCCCGAGCGCGGTCGCGGCGCGGCTGATGCTGCCCACCCGCACGGCCGTGACGAACGACCGCAGCAAGGCGGTCTCAAGATCCCTTGCCATAAGCATTCATTATGGCAGGTCCAAGAAGTTGGCCACTTCCTATGAGCTGGTGAACGGCCTAGCGTCCGGCAGGTGACCAGATACCGCCAGGTGCTCGCCGTGCCCGGGATGGCATCGCTGCTGGGCGTCTCGCTGCTCGCCCGCACCGCGATCACGGCCTCCGGGATGGCGCTGACGATGTACGTCGTTCTGGGCCTGGGCATGAGCTACGCGGCGGCGGGAGGAGCGGCGGCGGCCATGACCGCCGGTCTCGTGCTGGGCGGTCCGCTGCTGGGCGGCATGATCGACCGGCGGGGCGCGCGTGTCGTGCTGCTGATCACCGTCGTGGTTCAGGTCGCGTGTTGGCTGAGCGTCGCGGTACTGCCGTACACGGCCCTGCTGGCCGCCGCCTTCGTAGCAGGTCTGCTGATGGTGCCGGCCCCGATGGTGGCCAGGCAGGCGATCGCCGCGATGACGAAGGCGGGGCAGCGCCGGGCTGCCTTTGCGCTGGAAGCGGTACAGGGCGAGCTGTCCTACATGGTAGGCCCGCCGATCGTGATTCTCTGCGCGGCGCAACTGCCCTCCGGCGTGGTGGCCTGGGGCGTCGGCGCTGCGCTTGTGGCGGGCGGAGCGGGGATCGCCCTGCTCAACCCCCCGCTGCGGGCCGAGGACGAGGCGCCGGCCGCCCCAGCCGAGCGCCCCCGGCGCCGGGAGTGGCTGGGGCCGAGGATGGTCGCGGTGCTGGTGATGGCGTTCGGCGCCACGATCGTGCTCAACGGTACTGACCTGGCCATCGTGGCTACTCTCAAGGAAGCTGGCCAGGTCTCCTGGGCCGCCGTCGTGGTGGCCGTGTACGGCGCGGCCTCCATCGCCGGCGGGCTTCTGTACGGCGCGCTGCCCCGACCGCTGCCCACCTGGCTGCTGCTCGGCCTGCTCGGGCTGGTGACCATTCCCGCCGGACTGGCCGACGACTGGCGCTGGTTGTGTGTGGCAGGCTGCGGCGCGGGGCTGCTTGCCGCACCGGCTCTTTCCGCGTTGTCCGACGCCGTGAGTCGGCTCGCACCCGCGAGCGTGCGCGGTGAGGCGACAGGCTTACAGTCCTCGGCGCTGGGCGCGGGCTTCGCCCTCGGCGTCCCGATCGTCGGCGGGGCGATCGACACGTCCGGACCGGCAGGCGGATTCGCGGCGGCTGGGCTTGCCGCCCTCGCCGCCGCGGCGGCGGGATGCCTGCTCTCGCACCGCGCACCCGCCCCAACGCGGCCTCCGCTCAGCGATCTCCACCTCGCCGAGGCACCGGACCTCGCACGGCGCTGAGTGTCACCGGAGCCGCTTTCGGTCACACGCCGGGCCGGTGGGCCGTCATCCGGGCATGAGAAGCATGGTGCGGGTCGTGGTCGCGCTGCTGGGCGTGGCGGCGCTGGTCGTCGGGGTGTGGGCGTTGACCGGGCCGGAGTCGTTCGCCTCGGCGGTGGTGTTCCCGCCGAACGAGCACTTCGTGCACGACGTGGGGGCGTTCCAGCTGGGCATCGGGGCGACCCTGCTGCTGGCGCTGCTCTGGGCCGACGGGCCGGCGGTGGCGCTCGCCGGCTACCTCGTCGGCGCGGTGGCGCACACCGGGTCGCACGTGGTCGACGCGGACCTGGGCGGCAGCGCGGCCCAGACCTGGGCGGTCGGCCTGTCGGCCGGGCTGGCCCTGGTCGCGCTGGTGGTCCGGCTGCGGCAGCTCGGCTGGGTGGTCGGCTACGTCGACCCTGCCCCGGCGCCGGCGTGGGCGCCGCTGGTGCGGCAGAAGACGGTGGTGCTGACGACGTTCAAGCGGGACGGGACCGCGCGGCCGACGGCGGTGAGCGTCGCGGTGGCGGGGGAGCGGGCGTACGTGCGCAGCTTCGAGAAGGCGTGGAAGAGCCGGCGGATCGCCCACAACCCGCGGGTGACCGTCGCCCCGTCGACGGCCCTCGGGAAGCCGACGGGGGCCGCGGTCGAGGCGGTGGCGCGGCGGTTGAGCGGCGCCGAGTACCGGGCGGCCAGCCGGGCGCTCGTGCGCAAGCACCCGCTGCTGCACGGGGTGCTGGTGCCGCTGGCGCACCGGCTCGGCCGGGCCAGGACGGGCAGGACCGTCCACTTCGAGCTGACCCCGGTGGCCGCGATCGGCCGGCCGGTTGCCGCAGCCGCCATGGGGAGCGACACCGCGAACTGATCTACGCCGGAGATATATACGCGAGGTATACGCTCAGGGTATGGTGCACCCATGAGTGTTCCCATGACCCTGCTCGGCCTGCTCGAACGCGAGCCCAGCCACGGCTACGACCTGAAGCGCGACTACGACACCTTCTTCAGCCGGGGCAAGTCCCTGCCCTTTGGCCAGGTGTACGCCACGCTCGGCCGGCTGGTCCGGGACGGCAAGATCGTCGTCGGGGAGATCGAGCCGGGCGTCGGGCCCGAGCGCAAGCGCTACGTCATCACCGACCGCGGCGCGACCGAGTTCGAGTCATGGCTGACCGAGCCGGTGCAGGCCGAACCCAACCTGCAGACCGTGCTGTTCACCAAGGTCGTGCTCGCGCTCATGCTCGACCGGCCCGCCGAGGAATACCTCGACACGCAGCGCGCCACCCACCTGCAACGGATGAAGGAACTCACCGACATCAAGCGCGGCGGCAACCTGGTCGACGCCATGCTGGCCGACCACGGCCTGTTCCACCTGGAAGCCGACCTGCACTGGATCGACACCACCGCCGCCCGGCTGGACGCTCTGCGCACGGTGGTGAAGGGATGAAGGCCATCGAGGCGCGCGACGTCGCCCTGTCCTTCGGCGAGACCCCCGCCCTGCGGGGCGCCAGCATCTCGGTGGCACCCGGTGAGATCGTCGCCATCATGGGCCCGAGCGGCTCCGGCAAGTCCACGCTGCTGCACTGCCTGGCCGGGATCCTGGTGCCCGACGCCGGCGAGATCCACTTCGACGGCCACCGGATCGACACCCTCAGCGAGACCCAGCGCAGCATGCTGCGCCGCGACCAGTTCGGGTTCGTGTTCCAGTTCGGGCAGCTGGTGCCGGAGCTGACCGCCGAGGAGAACGTCGCGCTGCCGCTGCTGCTCGGCGGCGTCAAGCGGGCCGCCGCGCTGCAGCAGGCGCGGCCCTGGTTCGAACGGCTCGGCCTGGCCGGGCTGGAACACCGCCGCTCCGGTGAGCTCTCCGGCGGCCAGGCGCAACGCGTCGCCCTCGCGCGCGGCCTGGTGGCCCGCCCCGGGGCGCTGTTCGCCGACGAACCCACCGGGGCGCTCGACACGCTGACCGGTGAGCAGGTCATGGACCTGCTGGTCTCCTCCGCCCGCGAGCAGGGCACCACCGTCGTGCTGGTCACCCACGAGGCCCGCGTCGCCGCGTACGCCGACCGGCAGGTCATCGTCCGCGACGGCAAGGTGAACGCGCTGGTGCACTCATGATCCGGTTCGCGCTGCGGCTGTCCCTGGCCGGCGGCCGGGAAGCCGCCACCCGGCTGCTCATCATCGCCGCCGCGGTGGCGCTCGGCGTCGGCATGCTCCTGACCACCCTCGCCGGCATGAACGCGGTCAACGCCCAGAACGCGCGCTACGCCTGGCTGAACACCGCCGTCGCCCCGGCCGCGGCCGACCCTTCGGTCGACCCGATGTGGTGGTTGATCCGCGAGGACTACTACCACGGCGAGTCGATCGGCCGGGTCGAGGTCGCCGGGACCGGCCCGGACGCGCCCGTCCCGCCGGGCATCCCGCGCCTGCCCGGTCCCGGCGAGTACTACGCCTCGCCCGCCCTCGGCGAGCTGTTGCGCACCACCCCGTCCGCGCAACTCGGGGACCGGTTCCCCGGACATCAGGTCGGCACCATCGGGCCGGCGGCGCTACCGTCGCCGGACTCGCTGCTGATCGTCATCGGCCGCACCCCGACCGACCTGGAACAGCTGGGGGCCACCAAGGTCACCCAGATCATGACCACCGCGCCGGACCAGTGCAACCGCGGCTGCTACGTGGGAATCAACCACGACGGCATGAGCCTCGTGCTGTCCATCGTCGCCACCGCGCTGCTGTTCCCGGTGCTGATCTTCATCGGCACCGCCACCCGGCTGGCCGCCACCCGCCGGGAGCAGCGGTTCGCCGCGATGCGGCTGGTCGGCGCCACCCCCCGGCAGATCTCCCGCATCTCCGCGGTCGAGTCGACCCTCGCGGCCGCCGCTGGCACCCTCGTCGGGTTCGGGCTGTTCCTCGCGCTGCGCCCCGCAGTCGCCACCATCCCGTTCACCGGCGACCCGTTCTTCACCACCGACCTGTCGCTCACCGCCGTCGACGTCCTGACGGTCGCGCTCGGCATCCCGCTCGGCGCCGTCGTGGCCTCCTGGCTGGCGCTGCGCCGGGTGCAGATCTCCCCGCTCGGGGTGACCCGGCGGGTCACCCCGAAACCGCCGCGCGCCTGGCGGCTCATCCCGCTCGCCGCCGGGATCGCCGAGCTGACGTACTTCGTCGGCCGGCGGCCGCCCACCACCAACGGGCAGCTCACCGCGTACCTGTCGGGGTTTGTGCTGATCCTGACCGGGCTGCTGCTGGCCGGGCCGTGGCTGACCATGCTCGGCGCCCGGCTGCTGGCCGGGCGGGCCAGCCGGCCCGCTACCCTCATCGCCGGGCGGCGGCTGGCCGACAATCCCAAGGCGGCGTTCCGTTCGGTCAGCGGCCTGATCGTGGCGCTCTTCATCACCAGCGTCGCCACCGGCGTCATCACCACCTACGTCGCCAACCGCGGCGAGCCGCGCACCGACTCGGTGGCCGCCACGTCCCTGTCGACGTGGTTCCCGCCCGAGGACGGCCCCGCGCCGGCCGCCGACCAGATCCCCGCCGGCCTCGCCGCCATCCCCGGGGTACGCAGCGTGACCCTCGTCCACGCCAATCCGGTCGACACCCCGCCCCCGATCGAGGTCGGGCCGAATTCGACGAATGACGCCGCGTACCGGGCGTGGTGGCCCGGCATCATCACCTGCGCCGAACTGGAGCGTCTGGCCGTGTACGGGAGCTGTCCCGCCGGCGCGCAGGTCGTGGCCGTGGCCGACGACCTCATCGGCGAGCGGGCGTGGGACCTGACCAAAGACAGCTACGTCTGGCCCGCCGCCGACGCCACTCCGGCGCAGGTCGACCGGCAGCCGATCCGGTCGGTGGTCGTCAACACGACCAGCCGGGCGGCCTTCGAGCAGGCCCGCACCATGCTGATCAACGCGTTTCCGGCCGCGCGGTTCCCCGCCAGCACCGCCGAGTGGGAGGCGGACTCCGCGCGGCTGATGCGGCAGTTCCAGCAGCTGGCCAACGTGGTGATGCTGGCCAGCCTGCCGATTGCCGGGTGCAGCCTGGCGGTGAGCGTGGCCGGCGGGCTCAGCGACCGCAAGCGCCCGTTCAGCATGCTGCGGCTCACCGGCGTGCAGCTGCGCACCCTGCGGCGGGTCGTGGCGCTGGAGACCGTCGTACCGCTGCTGCTGGTCGCCGTGGTGGCCACCGGGATGGGGTTCCTGGGCGCGCACCTGTTCCTGCGGTCGCAGCTGGACTACACGCTGCTGGCGCCGGACGCGTCGTTCTACCTGATGGTCGCCGGCGGGCTGGCGGTGTCGCTGGGCATCGTCGCCTCGACCCTGCCGCTGCTGCGCCGGATCACCGGCCCGGAGACCGCCCGCAACGAGTGACCTGGCCGGGGGAGGGTCGGGGACGCCCGGCCCTCCCTATCCCAGGGGGACCTGGACCGCGACGTCGTGCTTCGGGTAGAGCGAGTCGATCTGGTCCGGGCCGTACTTGGCCCGGAACATGTCCACCACGTGGTTGACCCGGCTTGCGTCGGTGATCGGGGTGGCGCTGGAACTCAACGCTGTCCCGTTCACTGTCAGCTCGACCATCGGGGTCTGCTGGACGTTCTTGTACCACTGGCTGTCCGAGCCGGTCACCGGCACCAGGAACACGCTGTCGTCCTCCAGCACGAACCACACCGGGCGCGAGATCTGCCGCCCGGTCTTCCGGCCGGTCACGGTGAGCTCGACCTCGCCGACGCCATCCAGCGCTTCCCAGACCGCATTCGCCACGATGCCTCCCGACAGCTCATCCTCGCCGCCAGGCTACGGACCGGCACGCCGGGCCGCCGCCGTTTCGGCGGCCTTGTCACCGGTATGGGCGTGCGACACCCCGTTCCTGGGTAGGCGATAAGGATCCGGGTCCGATGAGGAGGAGGTGGCGGCGGTGTCCTGGTGGAGACGCCGAGCTGGTGCGCGGCCGACAGGTCGGCGGCCACCTCGCGTCGACCGAGGTTCGACTCCAGATAGTCCCGGGCCTCGGCCTCGTCC
>NZ_JBSGJR010000020.1:0-34263 GCF_053605645.1 Micromonospora sp. NPDC003776 | reverse complement strand
CGCCGCGCCTGGGGTCCGCCGCGCTGGCGGTCCGCACCGGGCAACGTCGGGGAAACTGCTGCCTCCCGGTGCGACGAGGCGGCATCTCCCGGGAAGATGCCGCCTCGTCGGCCGAGGGGGCGGATCAGTGGGCGGGGCCGAAGGCGCGGAGGAAGCGGTCCCGGAAGGTGTCCATCCGCCAGACCGGGGCCTGCGGGCCCGGCCGCAGGCCGGGCTGCCAGCGCCAGTCGGTGATCCGGTCCAGCACCCTGGGATCCTTCGCCACGATGGTGATCGGCACGTCCCGGCCGGCGCCCTCGCCGGTGACCGTGGCGGCCGGCTGGTGGTCGCCGAGGAAGACCAGCACCAGGTCGTCCCCGCCGTAGGTCAGCACGTACGACACCAGGGTGCCCAGGGTGTACTCGATGGAGTGCACGTAGTCCGCGCGGATCTGGCCGGTGTCACGCTGCACCACGTCCCGGGAGCCCCCGGTCCGGGTGGACGCCTCGTCGAAGACCGACCCGTCGCCGACCGCGTCCCACGGCACCGGCTTCGGGATGGCCGACCAGGGGGAGTGGCTTGAGACCAGCGGAATCTCCGCCATCAGCGGGGCGTGCGGCCGGGCCCGCTCGAGGCGCTGGAAGGTGGCCAGCGTGTACTGGTCCGGCATCGGCGCGTAGCTGAACTTCGGGCCGCGGTAGCCGAGCCGCTCGGCGTCGTAGTAGCGGTCGTAACCGAAGAAGGTCCGCTCCGGCCACGGCTGGGTGGCGGCCGGCAGCACCCCGACGGTCTGCCAGCCGGCCCGGTGGAACGCGCCGTTGAGGGTGAGCCGGTCCCCGGCCAGCAGGTCCCGGTGGCGCTGGTCGTTGTCGATCCACAGCCCGGAGAGCAGGGTGGCGTGCGCCAGCCAGCTGCCGCCGCCGAAGGTGGGCGAGGTGAGGAAGCCGCTCCGGGCGTCGTACCCGCCGGCGCGCAGTCGCCGGTAGCCGTCGTCGAGCACCGCGTCGACGCCCGGTGCGAGCTGTGGGTCCTCGACGGCGTCCCGCCCGTAGCTCTCCACGAACGCGAGCAGCACATCCTTGCCGCGCAGCCTGGTCAGCAACCGGTCGCCCGGCACGTCCCGGTACGTGTCGGTGGCGGCCTCCCCGGCGAACACCGCACGATCCCGCAGCCCGGCGCGGATCTGCCCGGCGTGCGCGGCCAGCAGGGTGGCCGCCTCCCGGTCGGCCACCGGCACCCCGGCGGCCAGCCGGACCCCGAAGAGGGCACAGCCCAGCCAGACCACGGCCAGGGCCGCGACCACCCGGGCCGACGCGGCCCGGTGCCGGGCCAGCAGCCGGGTCAGCCGCAGCATCGCCACGGTCACCAGCACCAGCAGGCCGACGGCGAGCAGCACCGCCCCGGCCGCCGCGGTGAGCGCGGCAGCCCGGCCGGCCGAGTCGGTGAGATAGCCGAACGCGTCGTCGAACAGCCCCCAGTCGAGCAGCACGTCGAACGGCCGGCCACGGGCCAGGAAGAAGCCCATGTCGAGCAGCTTCAGCACGGCGAGCAGGCCGAGCAGCAGCCCGCCGAGGGCGGCGACCGGCCGGCGCGCCCGAGCCGGGAGGACGAGCAGCACCGCCGCCGCGACGAGCGCCTCGACCGGGAGCCGCAGCACGGCCGCGGGCCCGATCCGGTCCAGCTGGTCGGGGACCACGAGCGCGGCCCCGACCAGCAGCGCGGCCAGTCCGGTGAGGCCGGCCGCGGCGATCCGGCGGCGGCCCCGGAACGGCGCGGTCACCGCGTCCGGCGCAGACGGGGCGAGCGAGATCGACTCGAGTGCCGCCTCGTCCGGCGGTCGTGTTCCGCGGTGCGTGGGCAACCCCTCCCATGGGGCGGCGTCGGCCTCGGCCGTGCTGCGCACCCGGCCGCTGCGGGCGTTCCTCTCCGCGCTGGGCATCGCGATCGGGATCGCCGCGATGGTGGCGGTGGTGGGGATCTCCGCGTCGTCGCGGGCGGAGCTGGACCGCACGCTGGCCCGGCTCGGCACCAACCTGCTCACCGTCAGCCCCGGCAACACGCTCTTCGGCGACAACGCGCAGTTGCCGACGGAGTCGGTGGCGATGATCGGGCGGATCGGGCCGGTGCGGAAGGTCGCGGCCACCGGGCTGCTCGCAGACGCGCGGGTGTACCGGTCGGACCTGATCTCCCGGGGCGAGAGCGGCGGGATCGCGGCCCGGGCGACCGGCCTGGAGCTGCGGGACACCGTCGGGCTGGAGCTGGCGAGCGGCACTTGGCTCAACGCCGCGACCGCCCGCTACCCGGCGGTGGTGCTCGGTGCCACCACGGCCCGGCGGCTGGGCATCGGCACCGCCGGACCGGACGTGCAGGTGCAGATCGGCAACCGGTGGTTCACCGTGGTGGGGATCCTGGCGCCGGCGCCCCTCGCGCCGGAGCTGGACCTGTCCGCGCTGGTGGGCTGGGAGGCCGCCGCCTCGTACCTGGGCTTCGACGGGCACCCCACCACGGTGTACGCCCGCACCTCGGACACGGCGGTCGAGGCGGTCCGCGCGGTGCTGGGCGCCACGGCGAACCCGGAGTCGCCGGACCAGGTGAAGGTGGCGCGGCCGTCCGACGCCCTCGCCGCGAAGCAGGCCACCGACGAGGCGTTCACCGGGCTGCTGCTCGGCCTCGGCGCGGTCGCCCTGCTGGTCGGCGGCGTCGGGGTCGCGAACACCATGGTCATCTCGGTGCTGGAGCGCCGCCCGGAGATCGGCCTGCGCCGGTCGCTCGGCGCGACCCGCGGCCAGGTGCGCACCCAGTTCCTGGCCGAGTCGCTGCTGCTGTCCGCCCTCGGCGGGATCGGCGGGGTGCTGCTCGGCAGCGGGGTCACGACGGCGTACGCGTTCTCGCAGGCGTGGCCGTCCGTGGTGCCGGTGTGGGCGGTGGCCGGCGGGATCGGGGCGACGCTGCTGATCGGGGCCCTCGCGGGGCTGTATCCGGCGATCCGGGCGGCCCGGCTCGCGCCGACCGAGGCGCTCGCCACGCCCTGACCTGCGGCCGAGGGTCCTGGCGGGTTGTGGCCGATCACCCGGGCCACAACCCGCCAGTTGGCCGGTCCGCCGGCCGTACCGTCACTGCCCCCGGTGGTCGAGGGCTGCGACCTCGCGGACGGCCGCGGCGACGGCCGGGAAGTCCTTCTTGAGGATCGCGCCGTGGTTGCTGGTGACCTTCGCACCGATTTCGATGTTCGGGTTGCGGGCGGTCACCGCGTCGAGGCTGGTGCGGATCCGTTCCTGCTCGTCGCCGCGGCTGCCGAACGACGTCCCCGAAGCGACCACGTACCGCACGGGGACGGTGATGCGGTCCAGCACCGGGCCCAGCTCGCTCTCGCGGGAGAGCCGGCCGAGCTCGATGTTGCTGTTCGCCTGCTCTTCGGCGGTCATCCGTGGGGCGAGGCCCGTCGGGCGCAGCAGCGGCAGGAACCAGCTCATCCGGCGGAACAGCTTCCGGATCCGCTGCTCCATGGCCTCGTCGAGCCAGTCGTACGGGAACGCGCCGTCGACCAGGATCGCGCCCACGGTACGGTCCGGGTTCCGGCTGGCCCAGTGCGCCGCGACGACCGCGCCGTAGGACCAGCCCACCAGCAGCGCCCGGTCCACACCCCGGGCCGCGAGCACGGCGTCGACGTCCCGGACGGCCACCTCGAAGGAGTAGTCGGCCGACCGCTTCGATCTGCCGCGGGCCCGTTCGTCGTAGGTGATGTGCCGCCACCCCGTGCCCAGTTCGGCGATGACGCGCCGCCAGTACCCCTGGGTGGCGAACTGGCCGTTGAGGTAGACCACCGGGACTCCGGGGCCGCCGGTGTCGGTGACGGCCAGGGCGGCGTCGTCCACCGGCACCATGCCGGTCCACTTTGTACTGATCGGGGAAGTGCTGTTCTTCGTCATGGTTCTGCTCCTTCAGAGGCTGCGGGCGGTGATGTCGCCGTGGGAGGTGCTGGCCCGGATGTCGAGCTGGGTGGTGCCGTCGTTCTTGAGGGCGTTGCTGATGCGGCCGTAGCCGGTGCCGGCGTCCAGGGCGGCCGAGACGCCGGCGGCGGCGGCGATCGAGATGTCGCCGGACTGGGTGCGGAGGACCACCGTGCCGCGCACGGCCTCGGTGATCCGGATGTCGCCCCGGGCGGTGCTGATCTCCGCGGGGCCGTTGAGCCGGCCGACCTCGACGTCGCCGTCGATCGCGGTGAGGCGGAGGCTGGCGGCCTCGTCGATCTTGATCTGGCGGTACGCGCCTTCGACGCTGACGTCGCCGAGGCGGCCGACGCCGCGGAGCTCGGAGCTGGCGGACTTGGCCTCGATGCGGGAGCCGGCGGGCAGTTGGACGGTGACCTCCAGGGATCCGGAGGGGCCGAAGAGCTGGTTCCTGGGCTCGGAGGTGTGGATCCGCAGGACCCCGTCGGCGTACCCGACGGTGGTCCGCTCGGCGGTCTGGACGTCGCGGCCCTTGCCGGGGTCGGCGGGCCGGACCTCGACGGTGGTGTCGGCGCGGTCGGCGGCGATGACCTGGATGCGTCCGGCCGGGATGGTCAGGACGGCGGAGATCGGGGCGGGGGTGTCGAACTTCTGCATCATGCTCTCCGGTGCTCGTTCATTGTTTCCGATGTCAGAAACGCTACGTTGCTTTCCGAATCTGGGCAACGTACCTGTTGCACCGTATAGCAGTTTCAGCAGCTAGACGCGTCGAATTTGTTGCAACAGATCCCGAAGTAATGCAACGTTGGCCGCTCCCCGCATTGCAATGAGAAGGCGATGAACGCTATGGTGAGCGCGTCAGGGAACCACCGCAGGATCGACAGGGAGATCGCGATGCCGGGAGGCAGGCTCAGCCAGCAGGAACGCCAGCAGATCGCGCTGGGGCTGGCCGACAGCCTCCCCTACGCCGAGATCGCCCGACGCCTGGGCCGCCCGACCTCGACGATCACCCGCGAGGTGATGCGCAACGGCGGCCCCACCGCCTACCGCGCCGACCTGGCCCACCGTGCCACCGAACGCCGGGCGCACCGGCGCCGGCCCGCCGCCACCCGCGGGTCGGAGTCCGCCCCCCAGTCACCGGGACGCGACGCCGAGGCCGTGGCCGAGTACGAGGAGGCGCTCACCACCGTGCTCATGGCCTCGGGCCTGAACAAGATGGGAGCCCGGGTGCTGACCTGCCTCTTCACCACGGACGCCGGCAGCCTCACCGCGTCGCAACTCGCTCAGCGCCTGCAGGTCAGCCCGGCGTCGATCTCCAAAGCGATCGCATTCCTGGAGAGCCAGAGCCTCGTCCGGCGGGAACGCGACGAGCGCCGCCGGGACCGCTACGTCGTCGACGACGAACTCTTCTACCAGGCGACGATCGCCAGCGCCCGGGCCAACGACCAGCTCGTCGAGACCGCACGCCAGGGCGTCGCGGTCCTCGGTCCGCACACCCCGGCCGCCAACCGCCTGGAGAACATCGCCCGCTTCCTCGACTTCATCAGCGAAAGCATCACCCGCGCCGCCGAACAGGCCCGCGAAGTCCTCCACACCAGGCCCGACACGACCTCGAACGGCACCGGCATCCACCGACAGCCGTGATCGACGTGCCGGCGGTGAAGGCCCCTGGCCCGGCACGGCGAATCTCAGCGCCGGGGCGTTCCCCGGGCGACCCGGCGACCTGACCGACGATGCTGGACCGCCAGCTGTCAGCCGCGCCCCGGTGAGGACTCGACGATCGCTCCCAGCTGGGTTCGGGACGTGACACCCAGCTTGGGAAACGCCTTGTAGAGGTGGTAGCCGACGGTCCGCGTACTGAGAAAGAGCTGCGCGGCGATGTCGCGGTTGGAGGCGCCACCGGCCGCGAGCCGGACGACCTGCCGCTCCTGGGGGGTGAGCACGCTGAGCGGGTCTCCGGCCTGGCGCGGCGCTGCCGGCACGTCGCCGCTCGCGCGCAGCTCCGCGCGAGCGCGCTCGGCCCACAGCTGCGCACCGAGTCGGTCGAAGATCTCCAATGCGCCGCGCAGCTGCGTCCGGGCGTCGGCCCGCCGCCGTGCCCGCCGCAGCCACTCGCCGTAGAGGAGCCGTGTCCTCGCCAGCTCATACGGCTGGGGGTCGTCCTCATGGCGGCGTACGGCCTGCGCGAAGTGCGCTTCGTCCTCCTCGACGAGCGCGCGGCAGCGCAGGGCGATCGCGTCCGACGACGGCTGCCGGGCGTGCCGCGCCCAGGCCACGTACCGGGCGAGCGGCTCGGTTGCCTGCGCCGGCCGGCCGCTGCGGACAGCTGCCTCGACCTGGTCGGGGGCGCAGAGGACGGCGATGCCGGTCACCGGAATGGCCTCCAGTTGCCGCAGGGCGACGTCGGGCCGGCCCAGTCCGAGTTCGAGCAGGCCGAGCGCCCAACGCCCGATGGCTGCGGCAAGGGCCATGCCGTGCCTGTCGGCTCTGGCCACGCCTTCTTCGGCCTTCGCGCGGCAGCCCTGCACGTCGCCGAGGTGCCCGAGCACCCAGGCCAGCGAGCACGTGAGGTGACCGATCCGGTGCTCGTGCCCCAGCTCGGTGGCCAGCCGCAACCCTGCGTTCAGGGTCGCCGTGGCCTCGCCGTACCGGCCGAGCCATCCCTGCGCGAAACCGTGATCCTGGAGCGCGTAGGCGAGCCAGCCGATCATCCCGCTCGTCTGGCAGTCCGTCACGAGGCGGCCGGTGATCTCCTCCGCGAGGGTGGGCCGGCCGAGCGCGAGACAGAGTGAGGCGGTGAAGGTCAGCCCGGGTATCCCCAGCCCGGCGTGCTCGTGTCCGGCCACCGCCTCAGCCAGCAGGGTGATCCCGTCGCCGATGTCACCGTCCATCAGGCGGGCCAGCCCGAGTGCGCCGACGGGCAGCGGTGAATCGCGCTCGGGAAGGGCGCGCAGTCGGGTGGCGGCCTCCTTCGCCAGGCGCGTGTCCCCGGCGAACCAGGCGCAGCGGATGGCCTCCACCAGCAGCCAGGTGGCCTGCTCGGCCGATCGGGCCGCCACGCGGGGGACGCCGTCCATGATGGTCCGGGCCGCCGCGAGTGGCGTGCCCAACTCGAATTCGCGGTGGGCGCGTACCTGGATGAGCGCGGTGACCAGGTCCGGGTCGTCCACGTCCGGGGTGACGCTGTCGGCGAGCGCGGCGGCCCGAACCGTCAGTCCGGCGTCGCTCGCTGCCAGCGCGGCGGCGGCCCGGCGCCCGGATCGTCGTACCGGGTCGGGGGTGAGTTCCGCGGCGCGCTCGTAGGCGGCCGCGGTCGCGGCGTGGCCGCCGCGGGTGCGGGCCCGTTCCGCCGCGTCCGCCAACTCCTGCGCGATGTCCTCGTCGGGACCGAGTGCGCCGGCGGCCAGGTGCCACGCCCGCCGGTCGGCGGCGTCGACGGCCGGCGAGCGGGTGAGGGCCTCGGCAAGGGCCCGATGTACGGCGAGACGCCGGGTGGCCGGGGCGCGCTGGTAGGCGGCTGCCCTGATCAGCGGGTGACGGAAGCCGACGACGTTTCCCTTGATCTCGATCAGCCGGTGTCGTTCGGCCGTTCCCAGCCCGTCGAGGGTGGCGCCGGCAGCGGTCAGTGTCTCCAGCTCACCGCGGCCGTCCGCCGCCGCGATCAGCAGCGCGGTTCGCGCGGGCTCGGACAGGGCGGCGATCTGCGCCTGGAACGCCTCCTGGACCCGATCGGCGACGGGTATGGCACCCACCGGTGACAGTCGTCCCGCCCGCTGTTCTGCGCTGAGCGCGGCGGGCAGTTCGACGAGCGCGAGCGGGTTGCCGTCCGCCTCCTCGATGAGGAGTTCGCGCACCTGTGGTGGAAGGTCGGCGGGCAGCAGGGCGGCGGCGGCTGCCCGGTCGAGCCTGCCCAGCCGGCGTTCGGGCAGCCCTACGGCGGGGAAGCCCGCGCGGGCGGTGAAGATCATGACGACGCCTTCCGCCTCGAGGCGGCGGGCGGCGAACACCAGCGCGTCGATGGACGCCTGATCGAGCCAGTGCGCGTCGTCGATGAGGCACAGCAGCGCGCCGTCCCCGGCAAGCTCGGCGAGCAGGCTCAGCGTCGCCAGGCCCACCAGGAAGCGGCTCTCCGGGGCGACGTCGCCCAAGCCCAGCGCGGCGTTGAGCGCGGTGGCCTGCGCCGCGGGCAGCGTGTCGATCCGGTCGAGATCGGCGCGCAGGAGCAGGTGGAGCGCGGCGAAGGGCAACGTGGCCTCGGACTCGACACCGACACCGCGCAACACGCGCATACCCGCTGCCCGCTCGGCGGCGTGGTCCAGGAGCGCGGACTTGCCGATCCCCGCCGGGCCTCGGATGACCAGGGTTCCGCTCCGGCCGGCCCGGGCGTCCGCCAGGAGCCGCTCGATCTCCGCCTGCTCCCCGGCTCGTCCGTGCAACACAGCCAGGAAGCTACCGTCACGATGACTGATTCGGCTCCGCATGGTCCTCCGTAGCTTCGTGATCAACCGCACGTCAGCACTACGAAGGGACCGCCACGATGGCCACCGTCGCCAGCACCGTCCACCCCGCCGCCGACGCCAGACTGCTCCGCTTCGCCCTGAAGCAGGATGCGATCGGCTCCGGCGCCAACGGGCTCGTCTACGTCGTCGTCGCGGCGATCTTCGGCGAGATGTTCGGCCTCCCCGCGGCCTTCCTCTACCCGATCGGTGTCTTCCTGGTCGCCTGGGCCGCCGCGCTGCTCTTTCTCGCCGCGCGGGAGACGGTGGGCCGGGCCGCCGTGGGCGCGGTGATGGCCGTCAACATCGCCTGGGTGGCCGCGAGCGTCGAACTGCTCGTCGCCGGCTGGTTCCCGTTGACAGGCCTCGGCACCGCACTAGTGATCCTGCAGGCGGTCGTCGTAGCGGGCTTCACCGTCCTGCAGTTCGCCGGCCTCCGCAAGACCGGGTGAACCCGCCACGACCGATCAGCGCCCATTCCGGGAGGGTGGGCGCTGATTCACACCGGCATCTGTGATGGCGGCCCCGCTGCTTCGTAGCGCGTCAAGGCAGGAAACTCTCGGTGTCTGAGCTCCCGGCAGACGGCGAAATGCTCAACAGGTGACGGCACCATGTGGTGGATTTCTCTGGATGCTGGCCGCGTCCCGGTCAGTCATTGGACCGGCCTACCGCCCGCGCAGCCTCCCGACGATCGTCTGGCAGAAGGTGCGGGCGCCGCGGACGACCCCGCCGAGACGCGTCCGGTTCTGCTGCACGTACGTGAAGAGCAGCGCGCCGAGGAAGATCAACCCGGCCAGCCACGCCAGCCAGTCGCCGAGCGGGTCCAGCAGCGGCAGGGTGGCGATCAGGGCGGCGGCCGGGGAGAGCGGGAAGACCAGTTGCAACCCGAACTCGTACCGGAGGGAACGCACGTCCCGGTGCCGGGCGTAGAAGTTCTCCCAGGTGAGGATCCGCTCGTCGCCGGTGCACTCGACGGCGATCGGCCGCAGGACCTCGAGGATGTACCGGTTCGCCGCCTCCCGGTCGCGGCGGCGCCGCAGGATGGTGATGCCGGAGACGGCGGCCAGGATGGGCACGGTGAGCAGCAGGCGCGGGTCGGCGCGGTTCGCCACCACGAAGCCGAGGATCACGGCCACCACGGTCAGGTACGCGCCGACGAGGGCGTGCGACGCCGAGGACTTCTGCGCCACGACGGCGCGGATCGAGTTGTACTCGGCGATCAGCAGGTTCGTGCGGTTGTCCAGCCGAGCGCCGGGCACGCCATGTTCCGGCTGGGCAGACCCATGGTGAACCACGTCGTTCCATACCACGAGCCAATGATGGCAATGGATGGCAAAGGCGGCATCATCCCGGTGTCGTCCCGGCGGTGAAGCGCTCGTGGCCGAGCACGGCGAGCAGCCGCAGCTTCTCGTGACCCTCGCTGCGCGGCGGGGCGGTGAGCACGAGCAGCGCCTGGGACTGGTCCTCGGTGAACAGCACCTGGCAGTCCAGCTCGATCGGGCCCAGCTCGGGGTGGACGAGCGTCTTGTGGTCGGCGAACCGCTGGGCGACCTCGTGCCGCTCCCACAGCTCGACGAACTCCGGGCTCGCCTTCTGCAGGGCCCGCACCAGCTCGCCGGCGCGCGACTGCGGGCCCATCGACCCGTACGCGGCGCGCAGGTTGGCGACCTGGGCGCGGCTCTGCCGGTCCCAGTCGTCCTCCGGGTAGCGCAGCCGCTCGGCCGGGTCGGTGAACCACCGGTAGATCTCGCTGCGGGCCAGGCCGGTGTAGCTGGAGCGGTCGCCGAACAGCGCCTCGGCCATCCGGTTCTGCACGATGGTCTCCCCCAGGTTGGACAGGATCAGCGCCGGGGTGTCCTCCAGGCGGTCCAGCACGCGCAGCAGCGCCGGGGCCACGTGCGTGGCCGCGGACACCGGGGTGGGCGGGTTGTGCCCGGCCACCCGGAACAGGTAGTCGCGTTCCTGGCCGGTCAGGCGCAACGCCCGGGCCAGCGAGGCGAGCATCTGCCCGCTCGGCTGCGGGCCGCGCTGCTGTTCCAGCCGGGTGTAGTAGTCGGTGGACATGGCGGCGAGGGCGGCGACCTCCTCCCGCCGCAGCCCGGGTGCCCGGCGGCGGGCGCCCGGGGGCAGCCCGACGTCGCCGGGTTGCAGCGCCTCGCGGCGTCGGCGCAGGAAGTCGGCCAGGGCTGCACGGTCCATGAGCCCAGTATCCGGCCGCGGCGGGCGGGAACCAGGGATCCCGGATCCCCCGATAACCGATCTCTGCCCCCGGCCCGGGACGACCGGCGAAGCTCAGAGCATGAACATCTCCGGAAACACGATCTTCATCCCCGGCTCCACGAGCGGGATCGGTCTCGCTCTCGCGCTGGTGCTGCAGGCCAAGGGCAACACGGTCATCGTCGGGGGCCGGCGCACCGACCTGCTCGACATCATCGCCGCCGACTATCCCGGCCTCGACACGGTACGGATCGACACGGCCGATCCGGCGAGCATCGAATCGGCCGCGAAGCAGGTGCTGGCCAAGCACCCGGACCTCAACGTGCTGGTCACGATGGCCGGCATCATGCGGGTCGAGGACTGGCACCAGCCGGAGTCGTTCCTCGCCTCGGCCGAGTCGATCATCACGACGAACGTGCTCGGCCCGATCCGTTTGATCGCCGCCTTCATCGAGCACCTGCGTGCGCAGCCGGACGCGACGATCATGACGGTTTCGTCGGGTCTCGCGTTCGCGCCGCTAAAGGCCACGCCGAGCTACAACGCGTCGAAGGCGGCGATCCACATGCTCAGTGAGTCGATCCGGCTGCAGCTCGCCGACACCAGTGTGCAGGTGATGGAGTTGGAGCCGCCGGCGGTGCGCACCGCGCTGCTGCCCGGCCAGGAGAGCAGCGAGTTCGCCATGCCGCTGGACGAGTTCGTGGCGGAGGTCGTCGCGCTGATCGAGGCGCAGCCGGACGCCAGGGAGATCCAGGTCGAGCGGGTGAAGTTCCTCCGGTACGGGGAGGCGCGCGGTGACTACGACCAGGTCGTCGCCACCCTCAACCGGGCCGACCCGCACGGAAAGTGATCTTCCGGCACCTCACATTCCGAGGGGTCGTGTCGTCGGACTGCTGAGTCACCAAAATCTCGGCAAGGAGACGTCATGAATATCGCGTTGTGGGTCATTGCGGGACTGCTGGCCATGCTCTTTCTGGCCAGCGGCATCATGAAGCTGGTCCAGCCCAGGGAGAAGCTGGTGGCCTCCATGCCGGTCTTCGAGGCCTTCGGCGCCGGCAGCATCAAGGCCATCGGCGCTCTGGAGGTCCTGGCTGCGGTGGGCCTGATCCTGCCCGCCGTGCTGGACATCGCGCCGGTGCTGGTGCCACTGGCTGCCGTCGGTCTGGTGCTGCTGATGGTCAGCGCCTGCGTCGCGCACCTGCGCCGTCACGAGGCCCAGGGAATCGTGGTGACCCTGGTCCTGTTCGCCCTGGCCCTCCTGGTGGCCTGGGGCCGCTTCGGCCCCCAGTCCTTCACCGGCTGACCTGGCGCGACGAGCCATGACGTCGGGAGACGGCGGGCCGCCTCCGCCCTCGGCGTGGTGCAGGTCACCGGCGGTCCGACCAGCGCGGGCGGCAGGCATGGACGTGACGTAGGGAACAACCTGCGGCCGACCGATCCTGCCGGCCCGCGCCGGCTGGCTAGCGTGGAGGCAGCAGGGAGTCGCCCCCGACCCACCTCAGGCCTCGCGCACCACCCCCGGGGTCTTCGTGCACAACCGCCAGGAGGGCGCATGCAGTCGCGTACCGATCTCATCGAGGACCTGATGGGGCGTTTCCCCCATGTGCCGCGAGAGGCGGTCATCAAGGAGGACCTGCTGCGCGGCGGCCTGGCCTTCGACGACTCGGCGTTGACCGACAACGAGAGCGGGTCGGTCAAGCCCAAGTCGTACTTCATCTTCTCCTTCGACCACCGGACGCTGCCGGACCTGGGCACCGCGGCGCTGCGCCGGCCGCCGGAGGAGATCGTGCTCACCGGCGGCCCGTACGGGTTGCGCCGGACGGTCGTGTCGGTCCGCACCAACCCCGACTCGCCGTACCGGGTCAAGGACGACGGCGAGGGCCGCCTGCGGTTGTTCCTGGACGGCCGGCCGATCGCCGACGTGGGGCTGCCGCCGATGCCGGACTACTACCGGCACACCCTGGCGAACGGGAAGTCGGTGATGGAGGTCGCGCCGACGATCCAGTGGGGCTACCTGATCTACCTGACGGTGTTCCGGGTCTGCCAGTACTTCGGCGCCAAGGAGGAGTGCCAGTACTGCGACATCAACCACAACTGGCGTCAGCACAAGCAGGCGGGCCGCCCGTACACCGGGGTCAAGCCGGTCGAGGAGGTGCTGGAGGCGCTGGAGATCATCGACCGGCACGACACCACCGGCGCGTCACAGGCCTACACCCTGACCGGCGGCAGCATCACCTCGAAGGTCGACGGGCTGGCCGAGGCCGACTTCTACGGCCGGTACGCGCAGGCGATCGAGGAGCGGTTCCCGGGCCGGTGGATCGGCAAGGTGGTCGCCCAGGCGTTGCCGCGGGCCGACGTGCAGCGGTTCCACGACTACGGCATCCGGATCTACCACCCCAACTACGAGGTGTGGGACAAGCGGCTGTTCGAGCTCTACTGCCCCGGCAAGGAACGGTACGTGGGCCGGGAGGAGTGGCACCGCCGGATCCTCGACTCCGCCGAGATCTTCGGGCCGCGCAACGTCATCCCGAACTTCGTCGCCGGCGTCGAGATGGCCGCCCCGTACGGCTTCACCAGCGTGGACGAGGCGATCGAGTCGACCACCGAGGGCCTGCAGTACTTCATGTCACGGGGCATCACCCCGCGGTTCACCACCTGGTGCCCGGAGCCGACCACCCCGCTCGGCCGGACGAACCCGCAGGGCGCGCCGCTGGAGTACCACATCCGGCTGCTGGAGGCCTACGCCGCGACCATGAAGGCCAACGGCCTGTCCAGCCCGCCCGGGTACGGCCCGGCCGGCCCGGGCCGCGCGGTCTTCTCGGTCAGCTCGTTCATGGACAGTCTGCCTGCGGACGCGGGGTCGTAACGGGCCTGCTGCTGGGCGAAGCGCCCGACGAGCGACGCCCGGGGCCCGGGCAGGTCCGGTTGGTCCTGCCCGGGCCCCTCGCATCAGCGGTGTGCGCCGCGGGCGTTCAGCACGATGGCGGTGGTGATCAGCCCGGCGCCGATGAGCCCGGTCGAACTGAGCCGATCGCCGAGGAACAGCGTGGCAAGGAGGGTGGCCACGATCGGTTCCAGCAGCGCGATCAGCGCCGCCGTGCCGGCCGGGGTGGTGCGCAGGCCCGGAAGTACAGGGCGTACGCGATCGCGGTGGGTACGGTGCCCAGCACGAGCAGCAGTCCCAGGGACCTCGGGGTGGGGACGAAGGCCATGCCGGAGGTCGCCGTGGAAGCGGCGGCGAGCACGGCACCGCCGATCGTGAAGCTCACGCCGGTGGCGGTGAGGTCGTCGAGCCCGGCGACCGGTCGGGCGCCGATGAAGGTCATGGCGGCGAAGCCGGCGGCCGACAGCAATGCGAGTCCACCGCCGGTGAGTGCCCGCGTGGTGGTGACGCCGCCGGCCGGCGTGCCGACGAGCAGGGCGAGACCGGCCACAGCGAGGGCCACCGCGGCGAGCATGGATGCGCTGACCCGCCGCCGGCCGGCGACCCGTTCGGCGGACAGGACCAGGGCTGGTGCGGCGCCGATGGTGAGCAGGGTGGCGAGGCTGACGTTGGTCAGTGACACCGCGGCGAAGAAGCAGGCCTGGAAGACCGCGGCGAGCAGCCCGTTCACGGCCATCCGGGTCCAGGCGTGCCGACCGCGTGGCAGGGGTTGCCGGGTCAGGCAGAGCCAGCTGATGACGAGGATGCCGGCGACGGTGAGCCGGTAGGCCGCCACGGCCAGCGGTGACAGCCCGGTTTCGTGGGCGAGGAGGCTGCCGGTGGGGCCACCGGTGCCCCACAGCACGCCGGCGGGGACAAGCGACCACAGGCCGGTGGCGGGACGTCGGGCGGCAGCCACCGGTTGTTCGGAGACAAGCATGAGGAATCGCTCCTGCGACGAGAGAAATGAGGGTCGCGGAAGCGGGGCGTACCGGACTCAGCGCTGCACGGACCGCGCGGCCAGCCGACAGCGGCTGGACACGATGAGCAGAAGCGCCCCGCTCAGGAGCGCGGCGGGGCGATGATGTCGAAGGTCCGGCGCATGTCGCGATCGTACGCACGGCCACCGGAGCGCACGACGCGTTTCCGGCTGTGCGGGACGACACAGCGCCAGGTCATCACAGGTCCGATCGGTACCTCGTCTACCCGGGTGAGATCTGTAGAGAGGAACCGAAGCCATGAGAGTCCTGCTCGCCGGCGCCTCGGGCGCCGTCGGTACGCCCCTGACCCGCCAGCTCATCGCCGCGGGCCACGAGGTGGTCGGGATCAGCCGTAGCCAGAGCAACGCCGAGCGGCTGCGCCGCGCCGGCGCGGAGGCCGTGGTGGCCGACGTGATGGACCGCGACGGGCTGCTCGCCGCCGTACGGGACGTGCGCGCCGACGCGGTCATCCACGAGTTGACCGCGCTGGGCACCACGAAGATGCGGGACGCGCTGCAGGGCACGAACGCCCTGCGTACCACCGGAACCGCCAACCTGCTCGCGGCGGCGCGGGCGGTCGGCGCGCACCGCTTCGTCACCCAGTCGATCATGCTCGGGTACGGCTACCGCGACCACGGCCCGGGCGTGATCACCGAGGACACCCCGTTCGGCGAGCCCGTGGGCGGCATGCTGGGCAGCGCCGTCGCGGCCATGCGCTCCGCCGAGGAGCAGACGTTCTCGGCCGACGAGATGGAGGGCGTCGCGCTGCGCTACGGGTTCTTCTACGGGCAGGACAGCATGACCAGGATGATGGTCAACCTGGTGCGCAAGCGCCGGCTGCCGGTGCCCTCGTCGGCCGGGTTCGCCAACTTCATCTACCTGGAGGACGCCGCCGCGGCGACGGTGGCCGCCCTGGAGAAGGGGCGCGCCGGGCAGGCGTACAACATCGTCGACGACGAGCCGGTGCGTTGGGGGGACTACCTGGACACGATGGCCGCCGAGTTCGGGGCGCGCCGGCCGTGGCGGGTGCCGAGCTGGCTGCTGCGGCCCATCCCGTACGCCCACGCGATGATGACCACCTCGATGCGCGTCTCCAACGCCAAGGCCAAGCGCGAGCTGGGCTGGGCTCCGGCGGTGCCCACCTACCGCGAGGGCATCCCGCTGGTCGCGAGAGCGAGCCGCTGACCGTCCGCCATCTGGGGTGCACCGGGCTCCGCTGCGGGCGCTGCACCTGCCGCTGTTGGTGGATCTGCTCCTGGCGCAGATATTCAAGCGGGTCGGGTCAGGTGATGTCGCGGCGCATGGGGATGACGACGGCGATCAGCGAGGCAGCGAGTGCGTAGGCGGTGAGCAGTAGCGCGCCGGCGGCCGGTGGCAGCAGTTGGACGGCGGTGCTACCGAGTTCTTGCGACATGGCGTCGGCGAGGTAGGTGAAGTCGGTGAGGGAGGCGGTGGCGCCGCCGGGCAGGACCGGGTAGAGCGCGTTGACGCCGGGGATCATCATGAGCAGCGTCTCGCCCATGTAGAGGTAGCCGATCACGACGCACAGGGCTACGACCTGGTTTCGGATCAGGGCGCCCACGCCGACACCGAGCAGCAGGTACACGACCATGGCGAGGCCGATGCGGGCGAGCAGCGCGAGTACGGTGCCGGGTGGCAGGCCGAGCGAGTCGCCGCGGGCGGCGGCGACGGTGAACAGGGCCGCGGCAGCGGTGCCCGCGAGGATCAGCCCGTACGCCAGTCCGGCGACGCCGTAGGTGGTGAGTTTGGCGGCGAGCACCTGCCAGCGGCGGGGCGCGAACAGGAACGTGACGGCGGCGGTGCGGTGTCGGTACTCGGAGGTGACGGCGAGTGTGCCGGCGGCGGCCGGCACGAATGCGGTGTAGCCGAGGATGCCGAGGATCGAGCGGAGGCCGGTTTCGGTGTCCATGCCGGGCATGGGCGGGTCGAAGTTCTCCGGCCCGACGAGCGCCAGCGCGCTCATCATGCCGCCGCCGAGCAGGGCTGCGGCGAGCAACAGCCCGCTCCACATCCGGGTGGCGAGCAGCCGGCGGAACTCCGCTTTGATCAGGTGTTTCACGGGGTGGCCGCCTTGTCGGTGGTCAGGTGAAGGAAGAGTTGTTCGAGGCTGGTGTTCTCGGTGACCAGCTCGTGCACCCGCAGTCGGTGCGCGGCGGCGAGGTCGGCGACGTCCGGGGCGTCGAGCCCATGCACCCGCAGCCGGCCGCTCTCGACAGCTTCGACCCGCGGTGCGTCGCCATCTGGCCGGCTGACCCGCAGGGCGACGGCCAGCCGGTCGGCGTCCGGCGAGCTCACCAGCACCGCCGGTGGCCCGGCGAGCCGCGCCCACGGCCCGGCGGCGACGAGCTCGCCGCGCCGGATCACCACCACGTCGTCGACGAGCTGCTGAATCTCGCTGAGCACATGGCTGGAGATCAGGACGGTGCGACCCTCGTCGGCCAGCTGACGCAGGAAGCTTCGCAGCCACAGCATGCCTTCCGGGTCGAGGCCGTTGCTCGGCTCGTCTAGCAGCAGCACCCGGGGGTCGCCGAGCAGCGCGGTGGCGAGGTTGAGCCGCTGCCGCATGCCGGTGGAGAACCCGTGGGTGCAGCGGTCGGCGGCCTCGGTGAGGCCGAGCAGGTCGAGCAGGTCGGCAACCCGCCGGTCCGGGTAGCCACCCATCGCGGCGTAGACGCGTAGGTGGTCGCGGGCGGTGTGGCCGGGGTGGGCCGCGCTCGCGTCCAACACCGCGCCGACGGTGCGCGATGGCCGCGGCAACCGCCGGTACGGCTGGCCGCCGATCGTCGCCGTGCCGGAGGTGGGCGACACGAGGCCGGTCAGCATGCGCATCGTGGTGGTCTTGCCTGCGCCGTTCGGGCCCAAGAACCCGGTGACCACGCCCGGCACGACGGTGAAGGTGAGATCACGTACGGCGGTGAGGGCGGCGTACCGCTTGGTCAGGTGCGCGACCTCGATCGCCAGGCGGTCGCCGCTCATGCGCAGGCCGCCGTCGCGCGTCCGATCGCCTCCGCGATGCCGGGCGCGGCCGGGTGAGAGAGCACGATTTCGTCGAACTCCCCGCCAGCGGCCGCGCGGTCCAGGACGAGGTGCAGCCCGGGCTCGCCCCGGTGCGCCGCCACGAGCTGACGGGGGCCACCGAGCAGCCCCCACACACCGATCTTGACGAAGCCGGACACGACGATTCCGCGCCGACCGCCGCGGGCCAGGCGCAGCGGGCCGTCGACCGCGGCGGCGTGCCGCACCGCCGCGACCGGGATGGCCAACCGCTCCCGCCCGATCCAGAGCCGCTCCCACCCGGTGAACCGGATGTCGACCAGCTCGCTGGTGACCGTGACCGATGCCATCAGCCGCTTCCTTCCCTCGTACCGGAGACTTCTTCTCGTTCCGGCGTCTCTTGTGTGGTGTCGCTGGCGGTCGGCTGGTCGGCCGGCATCAGGATGGTGGCCAGCAGCCGCGGCACCCTGCCGTTGCCGGGCTGGTTTCCGAGCAGCGGCCCGATGACCTGGTTGAGGTCGGCGGCGAACGTGGCCAGCTCCGCGTCGGTCAGGTGGAGCACGAGCTGCTGGTACCCGACCCCGTCGGCGGCGAAGTCGATCCGTTCGCGGGCGAGGTAGCGGGAGAATTCCGACAGCAGGCTCGACACGAACGCCGTGAAGTAGCGGGCGTGATCCTCGGGTGTCGCCATGGCCAGGGCCGCGGCGTCCAACGCCGCACCGTGGGGGGGCAGCGCGTAGACCCGCTCGACCGCCCCGCGAATCCTGCGCTCCTCCACCACCTCGATCAGGCCTGCCTTGACCAGCGTGGCCAGGTGCCGGTACAGCGTGGCCTGCGGGATGTCCGGCAGCAGCGCGACGAGGTCGTGCGTGGTCGACCGCCCACCGGACACCGCCCGCAGGATCCGGATGCGCACCGGATGCAGCGCCAGCTCAGCCCAACGGTCGCTCGACATCTCCACGGAAGAACCTTATCACTATCGAGAGTGATAACGGACGCGTGGAGGAAGGGCTCGCGCTCGAAATCGCTGGACCGGTAGATAATACTGAGTATTATACCCAGTATACTGACGCTGGATGGTGGAGCATGAGCATTCGACATGCGTTGCTGGCGCTGCTGACAGAGGGATCCAAGTACGGCCTGCAACTGCGGCAGGAGTTCGAGGCCCGCACGGGTGAGGTCTGGCCGCTCAACGTCGGGCAGGTCTACACGACGCTGCAGCGCTTGGAACGCGAAGGGCACGTGGCATCGGACGAGGCCGGGCGCGACGGCGCGCAGCGGCGATTCCGGATCACCGCCGACGGCCAGCGGGAACTGGACCGGTGGTTGCGCACCCCGCCCGAGTCCACGCCCCCACCCCGCGACGAACTCGTCATCAAGGTGCAGGTGGCGGTGCGCATGCCCGGCGTCGACGTACGGGAGATCCTGCAGGTCCACCGCCGGCGCCTGGTCGAGGAGATGCAGCGCTACACCCACCTGAAGGCCGAGGCGGACCCCGACGACATCGCACTTGGCCTCGTCGTGGACGCGGAACTGTTCCGGCTCGAATCGGTGGTCCGCTGGCTCGACGCGGCCGACGCCCGGCTGCGCCGCCTACCCGCCCCACCCCCCGCCGACGCGCCCGGCGACCGGGCCAAGCCGGCCGGCCCGGAAGCGGCGAAACCCACGCCCACGCGCGAGGGGGCCCGTCGATGAGCGCCGTGCTGAGCATGCGCCAGGTGTCCAAGGTGTACGGCACCGGCAACGGCACCGTCCACGCGCTGCGGCAGGTGGACCTCACCGTCGAGGCGGGCGAGCTGGTGGCGATCATGGGGCCGAGTGGCTCCGGCAAGAGCACCCTGCTGACGATCGCCGGCAGCCTGGAGGAGCCGACCGACGGTGCGGTGCTGGTCTGCGGCGACGACGTGGCGAGCATGTCCGCCGACGCGCGGGCCCGGATGCGCCGCCGGTCCATCGGCTTCGTCTTCCAGGATCTGAACCTGCTCGCCGGGCTGTCCGCAGTGGAGAACGTGGCGCTGCCGCTCGAACTCGACGGACTCGGCGCGCGGGCCGCCCGGGCCGCCGGTCTGCGCGTACTGGAGGAGTTGGGGCTGGCCGAGCGGGCCGGCCACTTCCCCGACGACCTGTCCGGCGGCGAACGCCAGCGGGTCGCGATCGCCCGCGCGGTGGTCGGCGAGCGGCGGCTGCTGCTCGCCGACGAGCCGACCGGCGCGCTGGACTCCGGCAACGGTGAGGCGGTCATGCGGATGCTGCGGGCGGCGTGCAAGCGCGGGATCGCCGGGGTGCTGGTGACCCACGACGCGCAACTGGCGTCCTGGGCCGACCGGGTGGTGTTCCTCCGCGACGGCCGGGTGGTCGACCAGACCGCGCCATCGGCCGGCCCGGACACCCTGCTCGCCGGGGACGTGGCACCGTGAGCGCGACCGCCACCCCGCCGGCCGCCGCCCGGCCGGCGGCCCGCCGCGCCCCCGGCGGTGGGCTGCCGGCCCGCCGGGCCGTGATCCGCTGGGCGGTACGGCTGTTCCGCCGCGAGTGGCGCCAGCAGGTGCTGACCCTCGCGCTGCTCACCGTCGCCGTCATCGGGGCCACGTTCGCCGTCTCGGCGACCTACAACATGGCCTCCACGAGCGACGCGCGGTTCGGACGCGCCGACCACCTCCTGCAGTTCGAGGGCGGCGACCCGGCCCAGCTGCAGTCCCGGCTCGCCGCCGCCCGGAACTGGTTCGGCACCATCGACGCGATCGGCCACCGGTACGTGGAGGTGCCCGGCCTGTTCGACCCGGTCGACGTGCGGGCGCAGGACCCGCGCGGCGCGTACGGCGCGTCGATGCTGGCGGTGCGGCAGGGCCGGTTGCCGGCCGGCGCCGGCGAGATCGCCGTCACCGACGCGGTGGCGCGGACGCTGCGGACCGGGCTCGGCCGGCGGCTGCACTTCGACGGTCACGACCGGCTGGTCGTCGGGGTGGTGGAGAACCCCAAGGACCTGACCGACGAGTTCGCCCTCGTGGACCCGGCGTCCGCCGACCCGCCGCAGACCGTCACCGTTCTCGTCGGTGGGACCACGGATTCGCTGGAGGCGTTCCGCAACACCATCGACGGTCCGCTGATGCGCGAGTCGCGGCCCGGCACGAGCCGTACGGTGGTCGCCGCCGTCACCCTGGCGCTGGCCACCGTCGGGCTGCTGCTGGTGTCGCTGGTCGCGGCGGCCGGGTTCGTCGTGGCGGCGCAACGCCGGCTGCGGCAGCTCGGCATGCTCGCCGCGATGGGCGCCACCCGCCGGCACCTGCGGCTGGTGCTGCTGGCCAACGGCGCCGTCGTCGGCGCGGTCGCGGCCGTGCTCGGCACCACCATCGGCGTCGCCGCCTGGCTGGCTGTGGCCGGACGGGTGGAGACGGCCGCCGGGCACCGCATCGACCGGTTCGACCTGCCGTGGACGACGATCGGCGCGGAGATGGTGCTGGCCGTGGCGACCGCCACCGCCGCCGCGTGGTGGCCGGCGCGGGCCATCGCCCGTACGCCGATCATGAGCGCACTGTCGGCGCGGCCGCCGCGGCCCCGACCGGCCCGGCGCACCGCGATGGTCGCCGCGCTCCTGCTCGCCGCCGGCGTCACCTGCCTGGTGCTGTCCGGCGGGAAGAACCCGGTGCTGCTCTGCGCGGGCACCGTCGCCACGGCCGTCGGGGTGCTCCTGCTCGGCCCGGCGGCGATCCGGCTGCTGGCCGCGGCGCGCGGCAGGCTGCCGGTGGCGGTCCGGCTGGCGTTGACCGACCTGGTCCGCTACCAGGCCCGGGCCGGCGCGGCGCTCGCCGCGATCAGTCTCGCGCTGGGCATCTCCGTGGCGGTCGTCGCCGGGTCCGCCGCCGCCGAACACCAGGCCAGGCAGGCCGCCGGGCTGGGCAACCTGGCCGACAACCAGCTGCTGGTCCGCATCGGCCGCCCCGCCCCGGTGATCCCGGTACGCACCCCGGCGGAACTGGCCGGCCTGCAGGCCCAGCTGGACACGATCGCCGGCAACCTCGGCGCGCCCGCCGTGACCCCGCTGGACATGGCGGTGGTCGCGGCGGACACCGAACCGGGCCAGAACGGCGGCCAACCCGGGCATCCGGCCGTCGAGATCGGCACCCCGGTCGCCGACGGGCAGCAGATGGCGTCGTACCCCCTTTACGTGGCCACCCCGCAACTGCTCGGGCGCAACCACCTGGACCCCGCGGCGGTCGCCGCCGACACCGATGTGCTCACCGTCCGCACCGGCGCCCTCGAACTGGTGAACATCCCCGAACGCCGCGTCTACCCGAAGACCCAGGCGCTGCCGAACCCCCGGTACTCCTCGATGCCGAACTCGCTGGTCACCGCGCACATGATGGCGCGCCACGGCTGGCAGCCCGCGCGGGTCGGCTGGCTCCTCGACGCGGACCACCCGCTCACCACGCAGGAGCTGACCACCGCGCAGAACTTGGCCGTGAGCGCCGGCCTCACCATCGAGTCCCGCCACGAGCGGGCCACGCTCACATCGCTGAGGACCGGGGCCGTCGCCGCCGGCGCGCTGCTCGCCCTCGGCATCCTCGCGATGACCGTCGGCCTCATCCGCGGCGAGGCCGCCGGCGACCTGCGCACCCTCGCCGCCACCGGAGCGCCCCGGCGGGTACGGCGCACCCTGACCGCCACGACGGCGGGGGCGCTCGCACTGCTCGGGGCCGTGCTCGGGCTGGTCGGCGCGTACGCCGGGTTGGTGAGCGTGCTGCACCGCGACCTTGGGGCGCTCGCCGACGTGCCGGTCGGGCACCTGGCCGCGACGGTCGTCGGGCTGCCGGTGCTCGCCACCATCGCCGGGTGGCTGCTCGCCGGCCGGGAGCCGCCGTCGATGGGCCGCCGCCGGCTGGAGTAGCACGCGCAGTTTGACGATCAATATTAGGAACGGTTGAGAATTCGATTAGCGGAGTCTTACGTGGACATCATTTCCGGCACCCGATGTGCCCATTCGACCGCACAGTGAATTGGCATTATCGGCTCGTTGATTTCTTCGGGCCGTCCTCACTAGTGTTGGTCAGCGTCCGTTCCGGACGTCGGTCTCCACCTGGAGTCCCCGGGGCGGCCACCGCCGAATCACCGGACGCCGTCGGCGTCAACGGCGAGCCGGGGAACCACCGTTTCCGGGGTGAATCCGCGTCAGCGGTAGGGCGCCTTCCACGCCCGAACCCGTCAGCTAACTCGGCAGGCGGTCGAGGTCGGCGCAGCGATGCGTCGGCCTCGAATGGAAGGAGCCGCAGCCGTTGCCACGCGTACGCACCCGGGCCGCCGGATCGCGTCTGCTCGCCAGAATCCTCGCCGTCGCCGCGGCCACCATGGTGGCCGTCGCGCCGGCCGCCCAGGCCCACGCCGCACCGTCGGCCGCGCAGGTGCAGCAGCAGATCGAAGCGGCGTTCGAGAAGCTCGAACCCGTCATCGAGCAGTACAACAAGGTCCGCACCGACCTGACGGCAAACCAGCGGAGATCGGCCGAACTGAGCCGGCAGCTGGAGCCGCTGGGCAGGTCGGTGGAGGTCAGCCGGACCCGGGTCACGCAGATCGTGTCGGGCTACTACAAGCGGGAGAACTCGCTTTCCACCTTCAACGCCCTGCTGACCCCCGGCTCGCCGCCGACCGAGCTGGGGGACCAGCTCGCGCTGGTGAATCAGGTGGCCCATTCGGAGCAGCGACAGATCAGTCACCTGTCGACCCAGCAGGCGAGCTACCACGCCGACAAGGAGAAGATCGACGCGCTGATCGCGATCCAGCAGCGCCAGCAGGCCCAACTGGCGGCGCGCAAGAAGACCATCGACGCCGAGATCACGCGGCTGGACGCGCTGCGCAAGAAGATCGCCGCCGCGGACGCGGCCAAGGCGGCGGCGGAGGCCGCGGCGGCCAGAGCCGCAGCCGCGAAGTCGGCCACCACGTCCAGCGGCACCTCACCGATCACGTCGACCAGTTCGCTGTTCATCGGCGGGCAGTGTCCCGCCGTCGCCATCACCGGCAGCGGCGGCGTCGCGGCGAAGACGGCGTGCAAGCAGATCGGCAAACCGTACGTGTGGGCGGCCGACGGCCCGGACACGTTCGACTGCTCCGGCCTGACCCAGTACGCGTGGGCCGCCGCCGGGGTGCACCTGGCCCACTTCACCGGTGACCAGTGGACCTCGGGCGTGGCGGTGAGCAAGGCCAACCTTCGTACGGGTGACCTGGTCTTCTTCTACTCCGACCACCATCACGTGGGCATCTACGTCGGCAACGGGCTGATCGTCCACGCCCCGCACACCGGGGACGTGGTGCGCATGGCCCAGCTGGCGAACATGCCGTACAGCGGCGCCCGCCGACCCGGCTGACCGGTGGCCGCCCCTCCCCCGGCGGTCAGGGCAGCCTGGCCTCCAGAACGCCGTCGGTCACCCGCGTGGGTAGCACCTGCTGGTCAGTGCTCGCCGGGCCGTGCACCACCTCTCCGTCCTTCAACTGGAAAGTGCTGCCGTGCCATGGGCAGACGACGCAGGGTTGCCCGTCGACCTGGATCACCTTGCCCTGCCCGAGCGGCCCGCTCTGGTGGGCGCAGCGGTCGAGCAGGACGGTGATGTCGGTGCCGTCGCGGTAGACCACGACGGGCACGTTGTCGACCTGCCGGGCCAGCAACTGGGCCTCGGGCAGGGAGTCGACCTCCGCCACCCGGCGCCACCCGTACTCGACCCGGTGCATGTCCGGGGCGCCCTGGTTGACCTGCGCGGTCTGCTTGTAGACGAGGTGGCCGCCGAGATAACCGCCCGCGCTCACCGTCGCCAGGCCGAACAGACCGAGGATGCGGCCGAGCCCGTGCCGCCCGCGCAGGCGTGCGGCGAGCGAGCTCGCGTAGAGAGCCACCGCCAGGGTGTTGGTGGCAGCATGCACCAGGCCGACCCGGCGTTCCTCCTGCCAGAGCCACGACCAGTCGTTGACGCCGGTCAGCGCGGCCGGCAGCGCGCTTGCCGTGCCGACCGCGACGAGGGTCGCAGCGGCGTGCTCCTGCCCTCGCGTCCGCCCCGGCATCAGGTCGAGGACGGCGCTGCTCATCCACGCGCCCATCGGGACCTGCACCAGCGCCGGGTGCAGCGGATGGCCCAGCCACACGCCGTGCAGCGCATCCTTGACCCGTTGCGGTCGCAGCAGCGACCACACCCTGGGCTGTAGCCGGTCGCCCACCCGGTCCAGCGCGGAGGCCTGCTCCAGCTTGTTCAGAAGTGCCGTACGCATGGCCGGCCATACCCCACCCGCCGGCCCTGAAACCCGGCTCCCGTCGGAGCCGAGCAGCGGCGAACGTGCCCAACAGCGGCGCTCGCCGCGGCCGAGCCGGTCAGTCGATGCTGTTCAGTTCGCTCAGCGCGTCGTCGGGCAGGGCCAGTCCGGCGGCGGCTACGTTCTCGCGCAGGTGCGCCACGGACGAGGTGCCGGGGATGAGCAGGATGTTCGGGGACCGGTGCAGCAGCCACGCCAGCGCGACCGCCAGTGGAGTGGCGCCGAGGCGGGCGGCGACGGCGTTCAGCTCTTCGGACTGCAGCGGAGAGAAACCGCCGAGCGGGAAGTAGGGCACGTAGGCGATGCCCAGCGCCGCAAGCGAGTCGACGAGGGGATCGTCGTCCCGGTTGGCGATGTTGTAGAAGTTCTGCACGCACACGACCGAACCGATGGACTGCGCCTCGGCGATCTGATCGGCGTTGACCGTGCTGAGCCCGAGATGTTTGATCAGCCCCTGCTGCTGCAGCTCGGCCAGAACCGTGAACGGCTCCTCGATGGATCCGGGGGTGGGCCGGTCGAACCCGCCGACGCGCAGGTTCACCACGTCGAGCACGTCGAGGCCGAGGCGAGTCAGGTTGTCGTGCACGGCCTGGCGCAGCTGCTCCGGGGCGAGGGCCTGCGGCCAGTTACCCTCGGCGTCCCGCAGCGCCCCGACCTTGGTCACGATGTGCAGATCCTCCGGATAGGGATACAGCGCCTCCCGGATGATCTCGTTGGTGACGTACGGGCCGTAGAAGTCGGCCGTGTCGATGTGGTTGATGCCCAGCTCGACGGCCTCGCGCAGCACGGCGACGGCGGCGTCCCGGTCGGCCGGCGGGCCGAAGACGTGCGGGCCGGCCAACTGCATCGCGCCGTACCCCATCCGGGTGACCGTCAGTTCCCCCATGCGGAACGTGCCGCCGGGCAGGCTGGTCGACGTCATGCGGCTTCCTTTCGCTGTTGTCGCAAATCCGCAAGCTTCCCGCCGGCGGGACCACCAAACCCTCCCGGGCCGGGAAGCGCCCGCTGCGCGAGCGTTGGCAGCCGGGTTCAGGTCCGTGCGTTCCGGGCCGCTTCGGTCAGGTGGGTCAGGAGGGTGGCGGTGGCGGGTGGGTCGGGCGGCTGCCCGTACACGGCGGCGTCGATCCGCCGGCCCGGGCCGGGTAGCCGCACTGCTCGTACCCGGCTGTGTCGTTGCGCGGCCAGGGCCAGCCCGGGCAGGGTGGTGACCCCGAGGCCGGCGGCGACGAGCGCCTGGACGGCGAGGTAGTCGTCGGTGGTGAAGGCGATGTCGGGCCGGAAACCGGCTTCGGCGCAGCTGTGCACCAGATGGGCCCGGCACCGTTCGCAGCCGGTGATCCAGCGCCGAGCGGCGTGGTCGGACAACCGGTCACCGGGCATGTCCAGGGGCGTGACCAGGTAGATCGGCTCGGTCAGCAGGCGGATGCGGCGCAGCCCGGGGTCGTCGGGCGTGTCGGGGTAGGCGAACAGCACGGCGACGTCGACCTCGCCGGCGCGCAGCAGGCGGACCGCGTCGGGCGGTTCGGCTTCGGTGAAGCGCAGTTCGATGTCGGGGTGCTCGGCGACGAAGGCGGCGGCGGCCTGCGGCACGAACGTGCCGAGCGCGGACGGGAAGGCGGCCAACCGGACCCGGCCGGCGCGCAGCCCCGTGTACGCGGCGAGGTCGGCTTCGGCCGCGTCGAGCCGCCCGAGGATCTCGTCCGCCCGTTGGGCCAGCATCCGGCCGGCTTCGGTGAGCCGGATACCGCGGCCGGCGCGCTGCAGGAGTTGGCTGCCGGTTTCCGCCTCGAGCCGAGCGATGTGGTGGCTCACCGACGCCTGGGCGTACCCGAGGGTGCGGGCGGCCGCGGTGACCGAACCGCACCGGGCGACCGCGGCGAGCACCCGCAGCCGGGTCACGTCGAGCACGGCGCAAACATATCAACCGGATCGATAGAACCCGCCGAGGATTGGCATTAGACCGATGGAAGGGCGGGCCGGGACGATGAGCGGGTGGAAAACCTGCTGACCTTCGCTGACGTCCTCGCCGCGCAGGACCTCCTGGCCGGGCAGTTGCCCGCGACGCCGATGTGGTCGTATCCGGCGCTGGACGCCGTAGCCGGCGCCACCGTGTACGTGAAGCATGAGAACGTGCAGCCGGTGGGCGCGTTCAAGGTGCGCGGCGGGCTCACCCTCCTCGCCGGCCTGCCCGCCGAGCAACGCGGGCGGGGCCTGGTCACCTACTCCACCGGCAACCACGCCCAGTCCATCGCGTACGCGTCAGCCACCTTCGGGGCGCCCTGCACGGTCGTCATGCCGGCGACGGCCAGCGCGGAGAAGGTCCGGGCGCTGCGCGCGCTCGGGGCCACCGCGGTCCTGCACGGTCCGGACCTGGCCGCCGCCCAGCAACACGCGGAGAAGCTGGCGGCCGCCGCCGGCGCGCTGCTGGTCAGCCCCGGTGACACCCCGGCGTTGCTGGCCGGCGTCGGGACCCTGTACGTGGAGATCTTCACGGCCCGCCCGGACCTGGACGCGGTGGTGGTGCCGGTCGGCAGCGGCACCGGCGCCGCCGCGGCCTGCCTGGTCGCCGCGAAGCTCGCCCCGCACTGCCGGGTCATCGCCGTCCAGTCCGCGGCCTCCCCGGCCGCATACGACTCCTGGCGGGCCGGCACGTGCCTCGAGCGCCCCAACCGCACCCGCGTCTACGGGCTGGCCACTGGACGCGGGTTCGCCCTGCCGCAACAGCTGATGCGTACCGGCCTGGCCGACTTCCACCTGGTCGACGACGAGCAGATCGCGGCCGCGCAGCGGCTGCTGGCCAGCCATGCGCACACCCTCGCCGAAGGCGCCGGGGCCGCCGCGCTGGCCGCCGTGCTCGCCCGCCCGGAGGATTTCGCCGGGCAGCGGGTCGCGGTGGTGTGCACCGGCGGTAACGCCTCGGCTGCGGAGATCGGCGCACTGGGCGGATGACGCTCGCCTACGGGTGGGTGCGCGTCTGGCGTCGGCCGCACCGGTTGTTGCGCACTGGCCGCTACCGCGGAGGGCAACATGATCGAGGTGCGGACCTGGACGGCTCGGTGAGACCCGGTTGTCAGCGCGGATGCTGGTCGGTCGACGGCTGGGCCGTCAGCCGAGGTTCCACATCCTCCGGCAGCTCGGCTCCGCAGAGCGCGCAGGTGTAGTCGTCGTCGCGGACGAGGTTGCGCTCGCCGCAGTCGAGGCAGCGCCGGAAGACGACGGCCACGGTGAAGCCTTCCGGGCGCCCGATTCCCGCCCGGTCGAGGGCGCCCGCCACCGCCGCCCATGAAGCCGGTTCGGGGCAGTAGCCGGTGGACTGGTTGCTCACCTCAATGACGACCCAGCCGCCGCGCTCGCCGGCGAAGGTGATCTCCCCCGCGCCGAGGACCTCCCCACCGCCCGCGCAGGCGACGTGCTCGCTGCGTCTCGGCGCAAGCCGCAGCGTGCCGGCAGGGTCGACGACGTACGTGAACGGCTCGTCACGGTCGCGTGGATCCGCGGCCGCCAGGTAGGCGTCGAGATCGGCCGGTGATCGGATGGGGCATCCCTCGGGAGCCTCGGCGACCGACGTCCGGACGTCCGCCGGGCCGACGTACCGGTATCGACGCCCTTCCACCGAACCGACCCTACGCCGCCACGGCCGCCGCCGTGGACAACCGCACCGGTCCGGCCGCTTGGACTCCGGGCGCACGGCCCTTACCACGAACAGCGCTGATCGCTTGCTCGGCTTCGACCGGCTCTCGTCAGCAGCTGCGGTCAATTCCCGCTGCGGTACCGGCCGTCCACGTAGCCGAGCGCGTCGCCCACGCCCCGCAGCTTCTCCGGGTTGCGGACGGCCCAGATGCGGGTGACGCGCCCGTCGGAGACATCGACGTCGGAGCGCGTGTGAGGAAGGGGGCGTCGATGTTGTACGTGCTCGCGGCGGTGCTGGCGTGGAAGCCGGGCGGCGGCTCGCCCCGGCCTGTCTGGCACGCGTCAGGTTTCCTCGTACTCGCGTCGGTCCAGGTCGTGCTCGGCATAGCGCACGTCCCGTCGGTCCATCTATCCCTGGGTGTCTTGATGTTCGGTCTGAGTGTGCTGACGCTGGGCCGGCGCTGAAGCCTGGCGCGGTAGGGCAGAGCGCACCGGCTCGGTCAACTTGCTCCAGAGGAACTCCAGCGCCAGCGCCGAGATGAAGGTGCGCTGCTCGTTGTTCGCGGCGGCACCGTGCCCGCCTTCGACGTTCTCGTAATAGGACACGTCGTGGCCGTGCTCGCGCAGCCGGGCTGCCATCTTGCGGGCGTGCCCCGGATGCACCCGGTCGTCGCGGGTCGAGGTGATGAACAGGACCGGCGGATACCGCACCCCAGTGCGGATGTTGTGGTACGGCGAGTACTCCCGCAGGTAGGCCCAGTCCTCCTCCCGGTCCGGGTCGCCGTACTCGGCCATCCACGAGGCACCGGCCAGCAGCCGGTGGTAGCGCCGCATGTCCAGCACCGGCACGTGCGCGACGACGGCGCCGAAGAGCGACGGGTAGCGGGTCAGCATCACCCCCATCAACAGGCCGCCGTTGCTGCCTCCCTCGATGCCGAGCTGGGCCGGCGTGGTGATGCCCCGGGCAACCAGGTCGGCCGCCACCGCGGCGAAGTCCTCGTACGCCCGCGGCCGGTTCTCCCGCATCGCCGCGCGGTGCCATTCGGGGCCATACTCTCCACCGCCGCGGATGTTCGCCACGACGTACGTACCGCCGCGGGACAGCCAGCCCCGGCCGGTGACCCCGCTGTAGTAGGGGGTCTGGGAGATCTCGTACCCGCCGTACCCGGTGAGCAGCGTCGGCTGGCTGGGCGCGTCCCGCTCCCCCACCACGAAGTACGGCACCCGCGTACCGTCGGCCGAGGTGGCAAAGAACTGGCGTACCGCCAGGCCCTTGCCGTCGAAGAACGCCGGCTGCCGTTTGAGGATCTCGACCGGGCCGCCGACCTGTCCGAGCCGCAGCGTCGCCGGTTGGAGGAACCCTTCCGAGGCGAGCAGATAGTCATCGCCGAGGTCCGGGTCCGTTTCCACGATCCAGCTGTGATCGTCCTGCGGCACCCCCGCGAGCGGCTCCCGCCGCCAGCCCGTCTCGCCCGGCGTGAGCACCTCCAACCGGCTGCGCACATCGGCGAGGGTGGCCAGGATCAGATGGTTGCGAGTCCATGCGTAGCTGTTGAGCGCCGTGTGGGCGTCGGGTTGGAAGAGCACCGCCATCTGCCGCGCGCCGGCGAGGAACGCGTCGAAGCGGGTCGCCAGCAGGGCACCGGCGGGATAGGTCACGTCACCCAGCGTCCATGGCGAGCGCAGCCGGATCAGCAGCCACTCGCGGTGTACGTCCCGCTGGGCGTCTTCTGGCACGGCGATCCGGATCCGCTCGCCCGCCTCCGTCAGCAGGAAGTGCTCGCTGCGGTAGAAGTCCAGGATCCGGCCCACGAAGTCGCGCTCGAACCCGGGCGTGCGGTCGTGCGAGGCGTACACGACCAGGTCGTCCACGCGGCCCTCGCACACGATCTCGGCCTCGGACAGTGGGGTGCCTCGTCGCCATCTCTTGGCGATGCGCGCATAACCCGAGGTGGTCAGCGAACCGGGGCCGTAGTCGGTGGCCACGTAGATGTGGTCGGCGTCGATCCAGCAGACGCTGCTCTTGGCCTCGGGCAGGTTGAAGCCGTCCTCGACGAAGGTCCGGCGGACGAGGTCGAACTCGCGGACCACCACCGCGTCCGCGCCGCCTCGGGACAAGCTGATCAGGCAGCGTTGATAATCGTCCCGTAGCACCGTCACGTCGCTCCAGACCCAGTTCTCACCCTCTGCGGCGGCCAACGCGTCGACGTCGAGCAGCACGTCCCACTCGGGCTCCGGCCGGCGGTACTGGTCGAGGGTGGTGCGGCGCCAGAGTCCGCGGGGATGCGCGGCGTCCTGCCAGAAGTTGTAGTAGTGGCGATCCCCGCGCCATCCCGGGTAGGGAATGCGGTCGTCGGCGTCGAGCACGTGCCGGATCTCGGTCCGCAGGGCGGCGAACCGTTCGCCCTGGGTCAGCGCGGCCACGGTTTCGGCGTTGCGGTCCCGCACCCACCTGTCGGCGTCCGCGCCTTCAAGATCTTCCAGCTCGAGGTACGGGTCGTCGCCGTCATCGCTCAAGGTCGCCACCTTCGCAACTATCCCCGACGAGTGCCCGCGTCGATGTCGGCATGGCGACTCAGCCTGCCCACCGCCACGAACCGCGCCCTGACCTGCGGGAACCGGCACTTCCCTGGGTTGAGCGAGGAAACACGGCGCGCTTTCTCTTAGCTAGCCGACCATGTCGATCAAGGGGTGGCCGTGCGCGGGCTATGACGTGGCCGGGTCTGGTCAGACGGGCTGTGGCTTCGCCAGCGCCAGCGCAGGTGGCGCACCTGACACGAACACCACATCGTCGTCCCTGCGGCGGTCGGCAACGGGGTGGCCCAGACGGCGCCGGATCCGGCGGGGTCCGGTGCGGCGCAGCCGCCGAGGCCGGTGGCGAGCAGCGGCAGCGTCAGCGCGCCTCGGCGGACGAGCGGGAGCGGCGCCGGATCGGTGCGCTCAACGTTGCAGCACCGCGGTCGCGTAGCCGTCCGGGTAGAACTGGTAGTAGTCGCGGTACCGGACTGTGAAGGTGGTGGTGCCGCGTGGCAGCGAGTAGGTGAGGGCGTACCTGCCGCTGGCGTCCAGCTTGCCGCGCCAGAACTCCTGCTCGGGCCCGCCGTTGGTCGACGCCGTGATCCACCAGTAGTTGTCGTCGCCGATCGGCGAACTCCAGGTCACGGTGAGCTGCGCGGTGCCCTTGTCCTTGCCGCTCCCGACGCGGGCGGTGATGGCGAGGTCGGTGACCGGCGGCTTCGGCGGGTGCGCCGGCCCGAAGGAGTGCAGCAGCTGTGTTTCCTGGTAGGGGTCGTTGGAGGTGACCGCCCAGGCGCGGGTGCCATCCCGGTTGACCAGCAGCGTGCCCTGCCAGAGGTTGTCGCCGTTGCGGAAGTCGACGGCATACGTCGGGACCGTGCTGCCCTTGGCGTAGAGATAGACATCCGTGTCACCGGTGCCGGTCGAGGTGCGGCCGATGGCGACCGTGGAGCTGTCGGCGGACCAGGCGGCGTCCTGCGGGTAGACCCCGCTGGGGTAGACGGTGGCGTCGGCGAGATCCGGCAGCCGGTACGAGTGGTGCTCGTACGGGTTGCCGACCGTCTCCACCACTTCGGTGCCGTCGGGGCTGATGGCGTAGTCGATCAGGTTGCTGCCGGTGTTGTCCCGCCGGGCCACGATCGTCGGGCTGTCGCCGGACACGTCGATGACGTACGTGGTGATCGGCGAATAGTCGGTGTCGCCGGCGACGAGGAGGCCGGGCGCGCCGGGGCTGGCGTCGATGATCGGGTGGACGTTGGGGCCGCCGGTGTAGAGCACCGGCGGGGTGCCGGGCGCGGACCAGATCAGCAGACCGCCGGAGCCGATCCCGGCGTCGATGAACCCGCCGACAACCTTCTCGCCGGCCGGTTCGACGGTGTACAGGTGGGCGCCGGTGGGTGCGGGGTAGCTGGCGATGATGGTGAGCGTGGCGGCGTCCAGCGCGACGATCCGGTTGAAGCCCTGGGCCGCGTACAGGATGCGCCCGTCGTCGCTGAGGACGAGGTCGGAGATGTCGGCGACGGCCGTGACCCGGTTCAGCAGCCGGCCGTCGAGGTCGGTCACCACCAGCGGCAGCCCACCGCCGACGCCTTGGGCGATGTAGAGGCGCCCGCGCGCTTCGTCGAGTTCGATCGCCCGCAGGTCGGTCACCGGCAGTTGGACGCCGACACTCTTCAACAAGGCCGTCTCGGCGGCGGCTGGTCCTGCTGTCAGTAGCTCCGCGGTGCTGAGCCCGATCGCCGTGAACATCCCGGACGCCAGCAGTTGACGACGCCGCATCTGACACCTCCCCGTGTCGGCCAGCCGCCGTACCGACGGCCGGACGAAACCCTAATACCGGGCTCGCCGAGTGGGAAGCAGCGGCCATGACGTGATCTGACGAAAGTCACCGGCTTGGTGGTGAATGCCCTGGCCGATGGCACTCCCCCGGACTCGCGCCAATGTTCGCTGATCGAGTCGCACGGAAGCCGGGCTTGACGCGACGGGCATTCCCGGGCGTACTCGATATACGTACCCGCATCGCCGGCCGGCGTGGTCGGCCACAAGAGGCGCGCAGGCACTCGCAGGACAGGGTGGCTGCTGTTGCTCGCGCTGGCGATGCGGAGGACACCGAGAGATGGGAGGTCCCACATGAAGGATCACTCGTCGGCGAGTTGAGCCGCACCACTGTGGCGCTTGTTGAGCGCCGCCGGTGGCGAGAGTCCTGACTGGCTCGGCTTGGCCGTCTGTCCCCGTGTCCGCCCGCTGACCTCAGCCTGCAGTAAGGGTTGTGGCGGCACCTGCTGCCCGGCTGCGTGGCCCCTGGGCGGCCCTGGATTGTTCGTCGGCTCGATCACAGAGGCATTGGCCGACCTCTGCAAGCACAAGGGGTTGCGCCCTGCCGGCCGTCCCGCGGCAAGGTCCCGCCCGCACGGACGCCAGTCCTGTGCGGGTAGGCGCGCCGCGGCGCGCATCCCCGTCGCTATTGGATCCCTACAAAAAGAAGCTGGAGAACAAACATGACCTCAGCCCTCATCAATGCAAACAGTTTGGCGGCTGCCTTCTCGGTCCGCCTGCTCAGGGCGGCGCCATTCGAGGCTCTGCGCGAACGACGTGTCGACAGGTGGTGGGCCGTTGGCATCGCTTGAGCAGCGGCCGCCCGACCTCCCCGTCGCGGTGCGGTCGGGACGGGAGCGGCTGGAGAACCGGATCCAGGTGCTGATCATGCTGTTGATCGGCGGTGCGGCCGGCGCAGCCTCATTCCGTCACGTGCATGACGTCGCGGCGGCGCACGGCCAACCGGGCTGGCTCGCCTGGGCCGACGCGGTCGTCCTGGAACTGGCCTCGATCGCCGCCGGTCTGGAACTGCGCCGCAACCGGCGCCTGGGAAAGAGCGCCACGTTCCCGGCGACCGTGCTGACAGTGGCGGTGTTCCTGTCCCTGTCGGCCCAGGTCGTGGAGGCCGAAGCGTCGGTGATCGGCTGGGTCGCCGCCGCGCTGCCGGCGCTCGGCTTCCTGACGATGGTGAAGATCGCCCTCGGCCGTGCCGACCCCGCCCCGCCCGGCCACACCGCCGGACCCCTGCCCGGCGACTCAGGACCGCCGCTGATCGCGGACGCCGCGGTCCCGGACACCCGCAAGCCGGTCCCCGGACCGACGCCGCCGGCCCCGACGTGCACTGCCACGGTCCGGGACGCCACCACTGCGGTCCCGGACCAGGACCGGACGGTCCGGGACCAGGACCGGACCGTCCGGGACCAGGACCGGACCGTCCGGGACCAGGACCGGAC